>JBLYYR010000295.1:0-11932 GCA_048550195.1 Arenicellales bacterium | reverse complement strand
TTCATCCCTATACTATTGACATGAGAAATATATAAAAGAGCGGGGAAATATAAGCATTTTCCGAGAGTAGGTAGGCATTACTTATTATTTTTTACGACTATAGCTACCCTGACAAATGTAGGACCAAAAACCCCAGTTACCAACTCTCCTGCTCCAAAAGCCGCTGGGACACCCTCGAAACAATCTAAAATTTCTGCCTCTAATCCAGTTTGTCCCCTTGACATGCTTTTCTGCAAGCATGTGGACAAAAGCTTCTTGACCACCGATGCCTCCAGAAAAGTCCAGGGCCTGACTGGTACTGGTAATTTCGTGCATGCCAGCCGCCTCCTTCTGATGCAATAATTGGTTGTGGCATATTTATTTGTCCTTTTGGTAATGCTGTGACTTTATCCACATGGCGTTTAGAACCTTAGTTATACCATTGTTATTAAAGAGAATATACAATAGTATCATATAAGGTATGCGAAATAATACGCCGTCTCAAATATGAGACGGCGTATTATTTTTTTAAAAATGAAGATTGACATAAATAATTCGGTCATCTAGATTACATATCCAGAGATTGATTCTATGCCGGTATTAGAGAATATTTTAAACGGGTGTAGGGAGCAATTTTGGCGTGTTGGATTGTGCAAATTCTATAACTCATCTGATTTTGAGCAGAATTCATATATCTTGCAACACCCAGCAGGGAAGGTGATTTGATAAAACACATACCTGCTCACAGATATTTGCGCATTCACGGCAATTCAGGGAGGAATAATGACTGACCACGTTTTAAATTATCTTAAAGACACACTTGAAAGCGATTTGACTCACGTCATCAATGAATACGAAGCTTTCTCGGGAATTGATGCTTTCAAAAATAATTCCCTGACTCCAGCATTTTATTATGAATGGACAATTCAGGGCATGATCTACCAATTGTTATCAAATCTCATTGGCCTAAAATTCAATAAATATATCTTGATGCTGGAACAGCCTTATACCGCCACAGATGCTTCAGTACGAAGCGATATTATGTGGGTAGATCTGGAAAATGAACACATCGGTGCACTAGAGCTAAAAAGCAACTTTAGCTACAACTCATTCCTGTCTGACATGCAGAAAATAATCATTCAGCTTAAGGCCGGCACTATAGCTGTTGGTGTGATGGTTTTTTTTACTGATACAGATGATGAGGTAGGCGATTGGATCGAAGCAGCAAAAAATGCTGATAAAGATATTAAGAAGGCGATACAAAGTAAAACACTTTATCCCGTTGGGGTTCCCTATGAACGGTAAGAATTCTCTTAATAATAGAGGATATGGTTGGGCTTTCTAGTTCACATGCTGAAAGAGTTTTTTGCAATTGAAAGTCCATTTTTTTCACTACAAAGGAGGTAGACAATGAGCGCAGGAGGAAATATTGTAGAATTATCTGCATATATTGTTGCGTTTGCTGGAGCCGCTGCGACAGCACAGAAGCTGATGTCGACAGGCGTCCAGCCTATGCAAATCAAACAATACATGTTTGATATTAATATCACAGCCGATTACACCGTAAATAGCTCGACAGATGTATCAATGACAATATTTGGCATTGGTATCAAAGAGCAACTTACACTTGGTTATGAAAGCAAGATGGGCATCGAAGTAAAATGTACCATTGTGCCATTAGTTGTAATTGCTGCAGATAATACCTAAAAAGCAAAGGGTTTGTTTTGGTGTAAGCTGAAACAAACCCTGTTTACATTGATAGAAAAAACGAGAATTGTATGCCAGCTGGTTCAAATGACGACAACAGCACTGAAAAGGAGTGGAAACCACTTAGTAACTTTTTAAAAGGTTTTCAAAATGAGTTACAAAAAGGTAATGATCTGATGACAAAGGATGCAGACGGCGCCCATTTTGTCCTGTCTGATTGCAAACTTGATATGCCACTATATGTGCGTGTGGCAGAAGATGGTGTAACAACAGAAATAAGAACACCTTCTATAACTCCACAGCCAGACACAAAAAAGACTATAACTGGTGCAACTGAGCAGCAGAAGAAAATTGACTTAGGTGACAATATTTCTGATGAAGAATTACTGAAGGAACATTTAACACGCCTCACACTTAATTTTAAAACAAGCTTTATAACTAAGGCGAGATAAAATGGCTTATGTATGATGGGCGTTTAAATCTGCATCGTGAGGTAATGAAAGAGAAAGGCAAATTTGGCCAAATTCATATTTATGACTTTGGTGGAAAACGTTGGCTCAGAAATTCCCAAAATATTCAGGCAGCTACAAATCTTAGTCCTTCCAGCCATATTGTGCATCCTGATCTGCCGTGCGGCCCAGGCCCGGTGCAGGGTTGCACGTATACGCTTGGCTGGTTAGTGGTGGGTGCCAGTTATTCAATTGGTTTCGGGATTGTATTAGGTCTTGGTGGTGCTGAGGGTATTGTGTCTTTGCTTTTTAATTTCCCCAATCTGCATTTAACAGTTATCGACATTGATCCAACGATCGTAGACATGGTGCGAAAATCTTTCCCATTGGTTAAGTGGTATGAACAACAAGGTCGTTTGACCATTCACATAGCAGCTGCCGAAAACTTTTTCCAGTCAGGTCCTAAGTCATATGACTTTGCAATATTTGACCTGGATGATGCCTCACCAGGTATTCATTCATTGTTGCAAAGTGATAGCTTTTTACTGCCCCTTAAGCGCTCTTCTAACTCAATTTGGTTTAACTTGCTTAGTCGAATTGAACGGTCTGACACTCAGGAATTTTTCAAGCGCCTGCATTCTTTAGGTTTTGGCGATTTATCAGTGTTTTCATGCCAACCCCGGACCATGAATTTAATTGTGGGCAATGAATTGCAGAACAGTAATTACAAACAATTCGTTCCTTTCAAAGATCTTGATGACCCTGCTGTACAGGAAATACGGCTGCGCTATAAATCGTTCATCAATACAATCAGCTATGTACCTGAGTCACCAGATAGAATCAAACTATAAGTAATGAACACACCTTCCGCACCGATGCAATCAATTATGCTTGGAAGACTACGCATCAATCTGACCCATCTAGTTTGGTATAGCTACTCGGGTGATCCTGAGTCAGAAGATCCCAATGAAGCCGCAGCTATCTCGATAAAAACCGTAGATAGTGAATCTCCACTAAGTATTCGTTATAAGAGTTTTGAGGCAAGAGATGCTGACCTGGCTCTACTAGACAAGCTATTTGATGTGATGCGTTCAAGCGTTATTGAAGGGCAAACAATAGAAAGCAGCTATTCTGTAAGCCCAGTGGACACCGGCACCGACACACTAAAAAATTATTCACAAAACAAGACAAAAACAAATAATGCAACAAAGAAAAACAAAAAATTCACATTAAAAAAAAATGGTAAAAGTAAAACTAAGCCAAAAGCAGTATCAAAGAACACTACACAATCAGATACACCTGTTTCTGACAACAAGGCGCAATCTCGTGGCAACGGATCTCGAGATGCTATTTTAGGCCAGCTTCTTAAAGAAGAACCTAAGAATTAAGCTAAAACCGGTAGTGATTAAAATGTTTCTAACTATTTCATACTGATACATGGATGAGACTTGATATGTTGAATAATTTATATTCTCTCACTGATGTCGATCAATCAAGATTAGTTGCCGAGTTACGGAATTTCAGAAAAAATTCTTGCATCAACGATGCCATAAAACTACTAAATGAAAAAAAGTATGCAACTAACCATGATTCCTGGCATGACGAACTTATTTATGAAGAAGCCCTGTGTTATCACATGGGTGGAGAGGCGGCAGCAGCGGCGAAAACCTACCAGATATTCTTGAATCGCCAGCCCGATCACAGCCGGGCTCATTATAATTTTGGTGCTATTCTTGCAGACCTGGGTGATTTAGAAACTGCTCAACACTGTTTTGAAAATGCCATTCGGCTTGATTCAAAATGGATTGCCCCTTATGCAGCACTAGCTGCGATCCAGGAGCGAACAGGAGATCTGAATGCAGCATTGAAAACACTTGAACCTTTGCTAAAAAAAGGGGGTGAGCAGGATCCTAACTGTCTTTTGGTAACAAGCCGACTACTACGCGCTTTGAAGTTTCAGCAACAGGATCAACTATTCAATCTGAACTACAAAATTGATCAAATTTGTGTCCTGATTGTTGAAATATTAAATACACATGGATCTCTTTCAGTTGCAGAAAAAGAGGCACTCTATTTTGAGTTAGCTGCACTTTACGACCAGCAACATCTGTACACTAGGGCATTTGAAACAGTTAAAATTGCCAATACGATACGTAATCACACTTATAACCCAGAAACAGCCGAAAAGAACCTGGGTCACATACGAAGCTTATTTTCACACCCCACTTCACGGATTGCTAGTTTTAGCACCACGAATCAAAAAATAATAATTTGCGAGCCTGAAATTGTTTTTATTGTTGGCATGCCACGATCTGGTACTACGCTATTGCATAACCTTTTGGCTGCACATAGTGAAATTTACGGTGGAGGAGAAACCAACTTTGTCGACCATTTATTTCAAAATCTACCCAGGATGGTTGGCTTTGACAGCGATAAACATGAGGAAGCTTTAAAAACGATTACGCAAGAAAACATAAACGCGTGGAAGCACGAATACCTGAAACATTTAAACCCACCTGGTACAGCACTCATCGTATTGGAAAAAATGCCTGCCAACCTTATACATGTTGGCTTTATAAACCGCATTTGGCCCAAGGCTAAAATACTATTTTGTGAGCGCGACCCTCAGGACACTTGCCTGTCCTGTTATTTTCAGCATTTCAGTATGGGGCATGATTTCAGTTATGACCTGAAAAGTCTTGGACATTACTATCAGCAACAGACAAAACTTGCAGAGTTCTGGCGTAAAAATTTGAACCTTAATTATTCCATATGCCAATATGAAAAACTGACAAAGTCTCCAAAAAACTATCTGTCTGACATAGTAAAATTCTTAGGGCTTGAATGGGAGGATAGTTGTCTTACGCCATCTCCCCAAAAATCTTATACCGCAAGCTATCAGCAGGTACGTACATCTATACATACGCGCTCAGTGTCTCGTTCCCAGAATTACTCATCGCAACTTACGGATTTGAAAATTGCACTGGGGAGTTCCTAAGTAAATGTTTACGTTGTCATTTTAAAAAAAATTAGAAAATGGAGATTAAATGGAGATAAAGCTGTTAATTGCCACGCCTTGTTACGGTGGTATGGCCACAACTGAGTACCTGGAAAGTATGTTGCGCCTTGCCAAAACTGATTTGGTATTTGACTTGATGCTGGTGGCCAATGAAAGCCTGATTACCCGAGCACGCAACAGTTGTGCCGCCGCCTTTTTGGGTAACGAGACATACAGTCATCTGCTATTCATTGATTCAGATATTGGATTTATGCCTCACGAACTAGGGCGGCTTTTGAATATTGATAAACCAATTGTGGCAGGAGTCTATCCGAAGAAAGTACGGAACTGGGATAAGGCCCTGAAGTTAGAGGCACAATCGGGCGATGACCTGCAATACAACACACTTGATTATGTGCTCAATGTTTTAGATGAGGGAGAGCCTATGGAAGGGGAAACTTTTGATGGTCTGGTAAAAGATGGTTATATGCGAGTGGCCTATGCAGGTACTGGATTTATGCTGATTAAGCGCGAAGTCTTCAACGCAATTATGAAGAAATTTCCAGATAACCATTATGCGAATGAAGGCTATGGGTATGATCGTGAGGACATGCATGAACGTTTCTATGATTTTTTTTCAACCATGATTCATCCCCAATCTAAGCGCTATCTTAGTGAAGACTTTACGTTCTGTTATCGCTGGCGACAGTGTGGTGGTGAAATATGGGTCAATGCAATTTCAGAGCTGACACATGTTGGTCGCTCTGTATTCAAGGGTGACCTGTCACGAGTGAGAAAAGACGATTAAAACTAACACATTGAAAACATATGCTAAGCAAATCGGCAAATTTTATATGCGTCAACGTCCAGCGTATAAAACGGATGTCTAATCGGACGTACTAGAAATTATATTTATGAGGATCTTTTATGACTCAGTATACAAATGTATTTGTAACACTTGCTGGCGGTGGCCAGGAATTTCTGGTCAACGGAACTGGCACAGGAAATATGAAAAAGATTGCATGCAGTAAATTTCCTGCTACAAGTCGCCCAGTCGTTGGTACCAGATACAATATTTTGGTTCTTGCCGATGGTGACCAGTTTTCTATGGATTGGGATGCTACATGTACCTTTTCGGGTGAGGTCTCGGAGTTTCAGTCCTAATACTTCGGTCAGCTCTCTTAAATTAAATTGTATATAGGGATTAATGAGTACTGACCCCTTATATCCAATGATTGTTAAAAAATTTGATAAATGGAGAAAATATCTATGCCGTTAATGTTAACCTGGAATATGCAGGGTGGTCAGGGAAACCAGGAGAGTAAATGGCAAACTCTGAATGGTGTTATCGGAAATCCCCATGATCATAATCTAGACGAGACACCATCTATAATCTTCTTGCAGGAATGCTCTGATGTTCCTAATGCAGTTACTCCTGGTGGGTGGGTTCCAATACCAGGAGCGCCGGCAAATGTGACCAGATTCTCGAAAAACTATGGAACTCATCATAACCCAAAATGCTATTTTATTGCTCATTACGACTGGGGCGTTGGTAATAATCGGGTTTCCTTTGCAGTATTAATTAGAACAGCAGCAAATGCTGGTCTGGGTCCACAGCAGTGGTCTGATGATTTATCTGCACAAGTGGTTGTTCATCCTCCAGTGGCGGGAGCGGCTGGCACGCGACCTATCATTGGAGTACTTGTTGGCACGGCCACATATTACTCTATGCACGCCCCCTCCGGGGTAGCTACAGGGTTTTCAAGAACCTATGTAAGCGGAATGATAAATGCAGCAGCAGCCGGACCAAACTATGTCATCGGTGGTGATTTTAACTGTGATCCAGATGCTCTCTATAATGCTATAAATCCTATACCCAACGGGCAGCTGGATACTAGTGGTCATGCAACATGCGGACAAGAAGAATACGATTATTTTACGTCAAATAATAGCGCAATTAATAATACAGCTCTAAACGACATCACTCTCGTTAATTTACTCTCTGACCACAGCGGCGTTGTGGCGTCTATTTGAATTAGATCAAGATGGACTATTTCAATGTAGTAGATGGTTAAGCATAACCAGGATTAATATATAGCGAGAAGATATATAAATATTGGAAAAGAAAGTAAAAGAATTTGTAAAACTACAACTGCTACCGGATACGAGATTTCAGTAATTTGAACAATTAGACCTGAATGAATTGTCCTTTAACAGGTTAATTTATGGAGAATTAAATGAAAGAAGATATAGACATTAATAAGCTCAAAAAGCAGGCAGTCCGTTTTGAGATGGAATATCCAGACCTGTTCGAATATCTTGTCCACCGAGATAACACAACATTCGATTTTGTACGTAGTCTAATAGATGTTATTCCTGATCCTGAGAGTTTTCCTGAAATTGTACTGCCATTTGCGGATTTGATTATCGAAAAACTTGGTCCCAACCCAGCGTCGGAATGCTCGATGTGTCAGGATGATCCTGACTCATTTATCCAGGGGAAAATGCGCGAACGTTTATGTGAGATATGTAAGAAGGGAAACTATCTTCGTAGAAGTGGACTTGCTGGGCTATCAAGATAAGAGAATGAATAGGTACAATAGAGCATTATTTACTAAGCCTTTTTGATTTTGTCGTTATGCTATAAATCATATACTTGAATTAAAGTAAGTTAGAAGAAGCTAAGTAACAGGAAAGCCGAAATCCATTTTTCAATATATCTGAATTCGTCAATTCTTGTTGTTTTCCCGATCAAGCAGGCCTTTAGCTACTTCCGCTGTACTGCAATTGTATAGGTGTTCTGGGTTTACCCTAATTCATGGGTCTGTAAGTATATTAATATAATAATCTAATAAGAAGTAAGTTGTTTTGAAATATCAGAAAATTCGCTGTGCATATCAATTGGAGGAAAAATGGTTAATACAATTAAAGTATTTTTTGTAATATTTAGTCTTTTAGCTGCGGCTGTGTCTATGGCCTCTGACCTAACAGAAGAAAAGGTTAAGAATGTAATTGATAGAGTCGACGCTGAAGTTTTCTAAACAAGATTATATCGCCATGTTGAAACAGGGATGGTCTATGTATGAAGACTATCAATACAGTAAATCAAGTTTAAAAATTAACATAAAAGACGGCAAAGCATTTGTCTCAGCAGACGTAAAAGAATCTATGAAAGTACAAGGGCAGGTTATGTCTGGTGAATCTAAAGAAGAATTAATTATAGAAATGATAAATGGGAAGGCGCTTATCACAAACGTCGTCGCTTATACCAGTATTTAACTGACTAAAATTTAGCTAAAGTTAAGTCCGACCCCAGAATCATCATATAACACTCACTAATGTGTTCTTATCGGAATAATAAAAAGGGAAGACAGATGGAGTGTAGCAAGGAAGTGCCGGGGTCAGGTTTTATTTTTTGAAGTTCAAAAATCAAGTCTGACCCCTAAGCTAGTGCAATAGTTGATAAGCCCTGACTTCCGCTTCGTCGGCACCCGCACCATCACCACGCAAGCGCCGTGCCTTGCTTATCAGCGACCAGTTTCTCGCCATCAGAGGCTTGTTGCCGTTAGACAGTGCATTGGATTTCAGAGACAGTGATTCTACCTGTGCATACTCGCTTTGTCGCAGTCGTACCTGTGCGAGGCGATGCCACAGATCAGCATTTTTAGGGTCGAGACGCAAGGCGCGCTCTATAGCTGCTGAGGCGGATCTGTAGTCGCCATGCTTGATGCTGTTATCGGCAGAACTCACTAGTGAAGTGACAGCGGCATTGGCGTTTGATGTGGAATGGGCGGCACTGGAGCGCTGTTGTGGCGACGGTCGCGGGGCAGGTGGTGTCACATATGGTGTCGTCTGTACCGTCGGTGATGTGATTTTTGTATCCCCTGCCGGCGTAATAACCACAGTGCTGCCATAATTAGGATCATTTATGTTGCGATCTTCTATCTTTGTCCGGGTAGTCGTATTTGTTGCGCATCCTGAAGACAGTAAAATCGCAGCAGAAATTGACAGTATCTGTGTGTTTCTTAACATGCTGTCCTACTCACCAACTAATCGCTTCCAGAATGATTTTACCTTTTTTCGAATACTATAGCCTATCGATGCCCGATCACGAATACAATCGGCTTTGTCAAGCGGTAGCGAGCCACGAATAAACGGGAACTGCACCGCACCAGGGCAATAATCGGCGGCCAGGCGTCCGCTGCTCTGTTCGACCCAGGCAAACTCTATATTATCCGGCGGCGCCAGGCTAAGCGACTGGATGCCCGTCCGCTTCACCATGTCAGTCCACACATGTAAGGCCCCGCTGCTTCCTGTCAGGCCTATAGGTTCATTGTCATCATTGCCCACCCAGACGATGCCCAGTCTGTCGTTACTATAGCCCGCAAACCAGCTGTCTCGAAGATCATTGCTGGTACCGGTCTTGCCCGCAACAATCATCGATTGTGGAAACGTGCTGTAAAAACTTTGACCGGTACCATTACGCATTACTTCTATCATGCTGGCAGTGGTCAGATAGGCTACGGATGGGTCAATCACCTGTTGCAGGCGTATCGGGTAGCGATTTAGTACATTATTGTCGGCATCGAGGACATTTCGAATGGCACGTACCGGTGTCTGAAAACCATTGGCTGCGAGAGTTTGATACATTGCCATCACCTCAATCGGTGTTAACTCGACTGCACCGAGCAATACCGAGGGAAATGTTGGTAGTTTCTTATTAATTCCCAGACTGGAGAGCGTATCAAATACATTTTCCAGTCCCAGTTCGAGGCCCAGGCGGGCAGATGCGACGTTATAGGATTTTGCCAGGGCGTAATAAAGCGGTATCCAGCCGTGAAATTCATTATCATAGTTTTGCGGCTCCCATACTTTCCCGTTTTGACTACGAACCTGAAGTGGTGAATCATCCAGCAAGGTCAACATGGAATATTTTTCCGGTTGCGACAGAGCCGTGGCGAAAATAGCCGGCTTCAATAGCGAACCCACCTGTCGATGTGCATTCAGTGCGCGATTAAAACTGGAATAACGCGCTTCCCGCCCACCGACCAGTGCCAGTACTTCACCCGCATGACTGGATGAGACTATGACGGCACCCTGCAAGCTTTTCTTCTTCAGCTTTCGTTCTTTTTCGATATGGGACAGCCGTTTTTCCAGCGCAGCTTCTGCGGCATCTTGCGCAAGCGGATCAAGCGTTGTAAAAATTTTCAGGCCTTCGGATTCGAGGTCTTCCTGTTGATAGTCCTGCTTCAGCTGTGATCTGACTAATTCCATAAAGGCCGGGTAGCGGCTGGGCCCCGTTGCTGGATACGTAGTGACTCCCAGCGGTGCCTGCCTGGCCTGTTTTGCCTGATCGGCAGAAATAATTTTATCCTCAAGCATGATATCAATAACCAGGTTTCGCCTGCTGATGGCTTTGTCTGGATTGCGACGAGGATTGTAAGTGGATGGGCCTTTGACCATGCCAATCAACAGAGCGATTTGCGATGGATTCAATTCATTCAAAGGGCGTTCAAAATAAAAATAACTCGCCAGGCCAAATCCATGAATTGCACGTTCACCAGCCTGACCCAGGTAGATCTCATTGAGATAAGTCTCCAATATCTCCGGCTTGTCGTAATGCAGTTCTAGCAATAGAGACATCAGCGCTTCGTTGATTTTCCGTGAAAGTTTACGGTCACTGCTTAAATAAAAGTTCTTAACCAGTTGCTGGGTCAGGGTGCTGCCGCCCTGTACCGGTTTGCCGGCTTTGATGTTACTTACCAGTGCACGTGCGATCGCCTTTGGAGATACACCATAGTGTTTGTAGAAGGCTTTATCTTCAATACTCACCAGGGTGTTAATTAATATTTCTGGGACGTCCTGTAGCTGCAGTAAGATTCGATCTTCGGCCTGTTTGGGATAAATGCCACCAATAAGCAGTGGCTCAAAACGAATAAGATCAGCCGCCTGCTTATCCTCCGCCCTGATGCGGTCAACACCTTCCCGGCTAAAAGTAATTTCTAACAGGCGAGCCGGATCTAAGCCGTCGGAGAAATCAAAGCCGCGTTTGTGTACCGATATTGTTGAGCCAGTGATGTGATAACTGCCGGGCCTGTCTAAATTTTTCTGCTGCTGATAACCGAGTAAATTCAACTCGGTAGCAAGCTGTTCTTTTGTATTGGATGCACCGCTGTACAACTCCAGGGTACGGGCATAGACATGTGCAGGCAAAGACCACTTCTTGCCTTCAAATTTGTAAATGATTTTTATGTTAAGAAAGAGCAGGTAGCCTGCCAGCAGCATGCTTATGAAAATTGATAACTTTATTGCCAGGCTTAGAAGTGTACGGCCGAACGACTTATTCTCTGCAGCCTTCTGGTACGCGGGGGCTTTGTCCGCATTGGAATTTTTCATGCCGGGCATAGGGAGCTACTGGAAAATAATGGGGTGACAAATAGTGAGGTCACAATAGTGAAGTCAGATCATGCTTCTTGTCATAACAATACGACTAAGCCAGGAATAGTGCAAACCAAAGTGTTTATAAATAGCCTTCATGTAATATGCACTACGTTCATTAGTTATCTATTGCCGCATCTCATTTACCCTATATATTTTTTCCTGGCCCGGTACACGCACGCTGGTACTTGAGAGCGGTAAGGTCCTGCCGGGTTCTGTGCCTGCCGATCAATTGATAAAGACCCTGAGTTCACAGGGGTAAAAAGGATTCGTTTTGCGGGCTACGTTTTACGTAAATCGTAATTCATGAAACTTAACCCTTAATCCTTAATCCTTAATCCTTAATCCTTAATCCTTAATC
>JBLYYR010000294.1:0-10898 GCA_048550195.1 Arenicellales bacterium | reverse complement strand
TAATAGGAACGTAAACGGCAAGCAGCCAGATTCCACTAAATAATAAGACGGAACTAAATTTCATTCGTTCTGCAAAGCCGCCAATGATCAGGGCAGGAGTGATGATTGCGAAGGTCATCTGAAACATAGCAAACAGGCTTTCAGGAATATCACCCTGCAGGGAATCTTTAGTAATACCGGCCATAAAAGACTTGTCTAGCCCACCAAGAAAGGCATTTCCCTCTGAAAAAGCCAGACTGTAGCCAACAGCAAACCATAAAATTGATGATACGCCTGCAATGGCAAAGCATTGCATGAGGATAGAGAGGACGTTCTTCGAGCGAACCAGTCCACCGTAGAACATAGCGAGCCCGGGCAGGGTCATGAAGAGTACCAGTGCTGTTGAGGCAAGTATCCATGCAGAATTACCTGTATCCAGTGCCACCTCATCTGCCAACGCAGGCAGACTAGCAAACATAAGTAACAGACTTGTTAGTCGAATCGAGAATTGTTTCATAAAGTACTCCATTCCATTCAGCAGGTATTACTCATACACACCAAATATTTTCTGGTTTTATATTTTTGTATTCAACCTGTGTAGATAAAGTTTTGGTCAGACAAAGTAAAGGCCTTAGTCCTTAGTCTTTCAACTGATTTTCAAAGTGCATCATGTCCGGTTTCGCCGGTGCGTATTCGGATGACTCTTTCCAGATCAGTGATGAATATTTTTCCATCGCCAATTTTTCCAGTACCAGCGGAAGCAACGATCGCTTCGATGACCGAATCAACCTGGTCTTCGGCAATGGCAATCTCAAGTTTTACTTTTGGCAGAAAATCGACAACGTATTCAGCGCCACGGTAAAGTTCAGTATGACCTTTCTGGCGGCCGAAACCCTTTACCTCGGTGACTGTAATGCCTTTAATTCCTATATTGGCTAGAGCATCCCTGACATCATCCAGCCTGAATGGCTTTATTATAGCTACGACCATTTTCATGATGATCCTCCTCTGATTGCGTCAGGGGGGGAGTTTGCCTTAGATTGGTGGGAGGGATCAAGGGGGAGAAGTTTCAAGTTTCAAGAAAGAGGAAAGAAAGGTGCACAGTTTTCAGTGTTTTGTAAAATCAAAAATTCTTGAAACTTGACACTCGAAACTTTAAAAACAAAAAAGGGGCGCCGAAGCGCCCCTGAAGTTCAATGTTGAACAGGGTTGAATTATTTTGAGGTATTTGTGAACTCAGGATAGGCTTCGAGGCCGCATTCTCCGATATCTACACCTTCGTACTCTTCTTCTTCGCTGACGCGGATACCCATTATCATCTTGATGATGCCCCAGACAATCAGGCTGGTAATGAAGACCCAGCCAAAGATGACCAGCGCGCCGATGGCCTGTGTGCCAATGGTTGCATCAGCGTTGTAAATTGGAACTGCCATCAGACCCCATAGACCTACAATTCCATGCACCGAAATAGCACCGACCGGGTCATCAATTTTCAGCTTATCCATAGTGACGATAGAGAACACAACCAGGATGCCACCCGCAGCACCGATCAGTGTGGCACCGATAGGGGTAGGTGCAAGAGGTTCAGCTGTAATAGCCACCAGACCAGCCAGTGCACCGTTAAGTGCCATAGTGAGGTCAGCCTTGCCGAACAGGATGCGTGCGGTCATGATGCCTGCAATCACACCGCCAGCTGCCGCCATGTTGGTGTTGACGAATACTGCTGCAACAGCGTTTGCTTCGCCGACGTTCGACAGGATCAGCTCTGAACCTCCATTGAAACCGAACCAACCCAACCACAGGATAAAGGTACCCAGTGTAGCCATTGGCAGGTTGGCGCCAGGGATAGCACGCACTTCACCATTAGGACCATATTTGCCTTTTCGGGCACCCAGTAGCAGAACGCCAGCCAGGGCGGCAGAGGCACCAGCCAGATGTACTACACCAGAACCGGCGAAGTCAGCAAAGCCCATGCCGTCCAGGAAGCCACCGCCCCATTTCCAGTAACCCTGAACAGGGTAGATGAAGCCAGTCATGACCACTGCAAATACCATGAATGACCATAATTTCATACGCTCAGCAACGGCACCTGAAACAATAGACATAGCAGTTGCTACGAATACCATCTGGAAGAAGAAGTCAGACATGCCCGAATAATAAGAGCCGTCATACCAGCCTTCCATATCGGTAGCGAGCACTTCAGCTACATCATTGTCACCGCCAAACATAAATGACAGGTCCAGAACAGGGAAGTATCCGTTGCCGTCGGCAGGATACATAATGTTGTAGCCCATCAGCATGTACATAATGCCTGCTATGGCAAACAGCACGATATTCTTAGTTAAAATTTCAGCCGTGTTCTTTGAACGAACCAGCCCCGCTTCCAGCATGGCAAAGCCTGCTGCCATCCACATTACCAGTGCTCCGGTAATCAGGAAATAAAATGTATCCAGCGCGTAGCTAAGATTTTTAATACCTTCAATTGCTTCCACAATAAGTTCCTCTCTAGGTTATTCTCAAAGACGATTTATAACGCGTCAGAGTCAGTTTCACCGGTACGGATGCGCACCACCTTGTCTACCGGTGAAACAAAAATTTTTCCGTCGCCGATCTTGTCAGTTCTGGCAACACCAACGATAGCTTCAATGACCTGATCAACTACATCGGAATTAACAGCGATCTCTATTTTTGCCTTCGGCAGAAAATCAACAACATATTCGGCTCCACGATAGAGTTCGGTGTGACCCTTCTGGCGACCAAAGCCCTTAACTTCTGTGACGGTCATGCCAGTGATGCCAATTTCAGACAGGGCGTCACGCACGTCGTCAAGCTTGAATGGCTTGATAATGGCGGTGATTAGTTTCATATTTTATGCTCCTTGGTAAATAATCAGGCTCAGCAGTTCGGTGCTATTGCCTGTTGGTTCAAGACAATGGTTAATAAATAGTGTCCTCACAAAGATACAATGCAGAAACCATGCCAATGCATATGAATGTGAAATATTCACATAAAAACAGTGAGTTATAGTCAGTATGCTGTTAGTTATGAGTTTCTCTGCACTTTCCTGTCACTACGGGTGAATAAGAATTCACCATTCTGGTGCACATACCGGAAATACCGATAATAATTAGGCAAAGCAGTTGATTTAATTGTGCAAAGTGTGGATGATCCGATCACATATGGACAAAAACAACTCAACCACGGACAGTTTTGTCCGTTTCTTCGAGGCCGCTTTACCTGCCGGTATCGCATCAGCGGTACGTGATAACCTGCGGGCAGCCGCTAACAGTGCGTTCGAAAAAATGGATCTGGTTAGCAGTGAAGAATTTGAGGTACAGAAACGTGTTTTGCTACGTACCAGAGAGAAGCTTGATCAGCTTGAACTTCAGGTGGCGCAACTTGAGAAGCAGATGAAGCAGTAATCGTTTTCTCGACATTGGATGTCGATAAAGGCAGCACCTCACAGGAAAGGATTCCTCTTATGTCACTTGCAATTATCTACTCGCGTTCAGCAGATGGAGTAATGGCCCCACAAGTGTTTGTGGAAGCACATTTGTCCAACGGTCTGCCATCGCTATCAATCGTAGGATTACCCGAAGCAGCAGTAAAAGAAAGCAAGGACAGGGTTCGTGGTGCTCTATTGAATTCCGGTTTTGAATTTCCTCCCCGGCGCATCACAATAAATCTGGCCCCTGCAGATATCCCGAAGGAAGGTGGTCGCTTCGATTTGCCTATTGCTATTGGAATTCTGGCTGCATCGGATCAGATTGCACACACTCAGCTTGATAAGTACGAATTTTCAGCTGAGCTGGCATTGAGTGGTGAGTTGCGTCCGGTAAGTGGGGTATTGCCTGCCGCACTGCAGGTCGTTAAGCAGGGCAGAACACTTGTTGTAGCAAAACAGAATGCTCAGGAAGCCGCACTTGTTAATGAATGTGGTGTGCTGGGACCGAAGACCTTGCTGGAACTTATTGCTCATTTAAACGGACAGAAAGTCCTGCCGCTGGTTGAACTAAATGCCGCCAGTGTTGATCATGCAAACTACCCGGATCTGGCCGAAGTTCGTGGGCAGCATCAGGCGAAGAGGGCACTGGAGGTGGCCGCCGCTGGAAACCATAGCTTACTTATGTCTGGTCCGCCGGGTAGCGGCAAGACCATGCTGGCTAGTAGATTGCCGGGCATTCTGCCGACGATGAGCAGGGATGAAGCCCTGCAGACGGCTACAGTCTATTCCATTGGCAGACAGGGTATAGATATGAACCGATGGAGCCAGCGTCCAATTCGTTCCCCGCATCACACCTCTTCAGCTGTTGCGCTTGTTGGTGGTGGTTCAAAGCCCAAACCGGGAGAGATTTCTCTCGCACACAACGGTGTATTGTTTCTTGACGAACTGCCTGAGTTTGGCAGGCACGTTCTGGAGGTATTGCGTGAGCCGATGGAATCTGGTGTTATTTCAATATCACGGGCAGCAAGCCAGGCAGAATACCCGGCTCGATTCCAGTTTCTCGCGGCAATGAATCCCTGTCCCTGCGGCTATTTTGGCGAGTCGTCAGGACGCTGTAGATGTACTGCAGATCAGATACAGCGCTACCGGGCACGATTGTCAGGGCCATTGATGGATCGAATTGATCTGCAGGTAGAGGTGCTGGCGGTGCCGGTAGATGTTCTGCTGGACCAGCAGTATCAGGCTGAGAGCAGTGAAGTAGTGCGACAGCGTGTGTCGACAGCCAGGCAGAGACAACTGGACAGGTCAGGTGTGATGAATTCACAGTTAACTAACCGGCAGTTGGATAATGAAAGCAGGGTCAGCAAAGCCGCCCGAAGTTGCCTGGCTGAAGTAATCAGTCGATTTGGCCTGTCTGCACGTTCATTTCACCGACTGCTGCGAGTCGCCAGGACAGTGGCAGACCTGGCTGAGCTTGATGTGGTCGAGGAGCAGCATATCGCTGAAGCTATACGTTACCGCAGCCTGGATCGCTACTTAAAGAAAAATGCGTAAGAAAAGATGATGGTGTAAATTAATAGAAAGACGATGAAGTTCTGGTCACCATGATTGGTGCGCAGTGTATCCCAGTTAAAATACCAGAGAGGGTTCGTATCGCTGACACCTTTAGTTGGCAGGAATGAGCGAACCTTGCTACGGTAATCATCATAACCTTCAAGCAGGCCGATGAGCCGGGCTTCTTCACGACTGACGCGGTTAACCATATACAATACATAAACCACGGTATAGATAAGTACAAGCCAGATATTGTCTAACAGGATAATAAACCCCAGACCGAGAAAATAGCGGCCCAGGTACATGGGGTTCCTGACAACGACATAGGGCCCACGTACAGTCAGCTCGACGTTTTTGACTAATGAAGCAAAGCTCCAGGTCTGAATTACTTCCCCAAATAGTGATACCAGAAAACCTGCCAGCAGATAGTCAGTGTTCATGTAACGCAGCAGTAAAAAAAGCACCAGTGGAGCGAGCAGGTAGCGAATTTTTAGCCAGCTGTTGCGTAGGGCGGGATTATTGAACAGATTCGAAAACATTGTGGTCTGTGAAACATTCTTTTGTATTGGTTAGAACAATATTCTAACCGATTTATGGATGCTAGTGTGCTGAAACGAATAACAAACGTATATCTGCGCGCTATTCGGAAGCCGCAGGAATTCCTTCGCGTGCTATGGCCAGACATCGGTCAAAGTTCATCCACGCAGGAAGTTCTGTGTCCATTTTATTGTTCAGACGTCGGCTCAGTCCGGTCAGTTCAAGTTTATAGGGGATGAGCCTGTTCTCCGGAATATAAAAGATTAATGATGATAGTTTCAACAGGTCATCCAGTGCTTTATCGAGCTCAGACAGATGGAAGGCTGTCAGCTTGGGAGATACCTTTTTAAGTTTATCTGCAGGTATCTCGATAGGTGGCAGCACCTTGCCAATGATCGGGGTTGCGATATCACTTGACGCTGTATCAGCCGTACTCATCAGCCATTCAGGATCTTCTATTGTAAGTTGATCCGGCTCGACTCTTGCCGGTTTTTCGCTCCCGGACAAAATATTTTCAACTAATACCATTTTCTTCAGAAGTTGATCGAACCTCGCCTGGTCTGGCTCATCTGCAAGCCTTGCATTAATTTTATCCAGCTTGTTAAGTAAAGGTATGCGTTCGTTTATTGTGACGGTAGACTGATTGCCACGACTGGTCTTGATGTTGCGGATTTTGTCTTCCAGTTTATCGGCCTGCTGTTTGATCCCTAGCAGCGACTGTTTGTAGTCAGCGACTATCTTATTGGCATTCTGTGCAATCGGAAGGGCAAGTCTTGCAAGTTCACGAAAGCGGTAGCTTGCATCCTTGATATAAAATTCCATGTTCAGGTTATCCCAGGAGCGAATGGAAGCGCGTATTTCCTCATAGGAGATGGTCAGAGGCCGTTCGGAGAATTCATAACCGACATCGGCAAAGGCACTGGTAAACGCCATTCGAGCATCAGGCGTAACCAGGCAACTTGAAAGAACCGCGTCTATTTTTTCTTTATTTTCATGATTTGTAACAATGGGTTTTTTCTCTTCTGCGGGCTCGTCAGCAGCTTTTCTGCCTGCCGTTTTCTGTACGGTTTCAATAATCTGGTCATTGATTGCCGGCATAAATTCAGGGAAAAAGATGCCGGCTGCTTTCCAGCCTACCAGGAACAGAAGAATGAACAGCAGGGAACTGAATAACAAATTCTCCCTTAGAAATTTGCCGGGGGCGAATTTTTTTTCGACAACACCACCGTACATATTCTCGATGACACTTTCCATGTTCTGTTCTTCATCTTTAATCCGAAAAGATTCAACATTGTCGATCAGAAACCTTCGGGCGGAGCTGTTCGACCACGCGCTCCGAACGATGTTTTCAGGTTTTTTTACCGTGTCCAGAATAGATTTAATAGGGCTTTCAGAACCCTCATCCGTGCCACTATCAGAGGACTCACCCTTGTCACTACCAGAAATCCCCTCCGCGTCAGTCTGCATTTCTTTATCAAATTCGGCATCAGAAATGTCGGTAGTCAGCATTACCTGTTCGTCGTCATCTTTCCCTGCAGGGAGGCCAGATGCCTTTTCTGCCAGCGGGTTCTTAACAATAAGCTGATCCTTAGCGGATTCATGTTTGTCTGCTGATGTATCCGTCTGTGGTTCATCTACAGGAGGTCGTTCAGAGATCCCACTGGAGTCCTGTTCTAAATCTTTAGTGGAACTATTAGACGGTTTTGTATTGTCACTCTCTTCCAGAGATAGATGAGAGGTATCAATGGCAGGTGCTTCAAGGTCCCGTTCACTTTCCAACACGCCAGTCGGCTGATCCGCTGACTCATCAAGAGTGAGGTGTGAGGTATCGATATCCGCAGTTTCTTCAGACGATTGTTCATCAAGCAAAGGCTTTGTAAGCGAACCGCTGCTGGTCAATTCAGATTTCGCGGTTTCTTCTGATGGTGGGTTGTCTTTTTTATCAGCCATATAGTAATTATTAGCAGTATTGCCCTGTCTGTCCAGTTTGTCTCATGTTTTCTAAGAGCCTGGAAATTTAATAGAATTATCTTTACTTTTTTTACGCATCTGATCTGAAAAGTTCAAGCGCTTTGCCGATCGCCTGTTTTCGTCTGCTTATTAGCTGACGCTGTATTTCTTTACCACTCGTATCTGTACTGACCAGGTCTTTGATATCCACCTGGTTTGCTGCCACAAAGCAGACTCTGAAAATATCCGCTTGCGGGTAGGCTGTATTCTCAAACCCGAACCTGCCCCTCGCATCTGCTTCACAGGCCAGTAGAAAGTTATCCAGCCTCTGTGGCCGGCGGAATGCGTCCAGTGCCTGCAGGACTTTTAGTATAGTGGATATTCGCAGTTCAGCAGCACGATGGCAATGGGTATGGTATTCGCATACCAGTTCAGCCATTTGTCTGTGCCCTGCGGGAACACGAAGTCGATCGCACAGGTCCCTGATCAGAGGCAGTCCTCTTGCCTCATGGGCGATATGTTTAGGCAGGCGAGAGGGGGCTGTCGTTCCCTTGCCCAGATCATGGCAGAGAGCGGCAAAACGGACGGAATTGTCGGCACCGGAATCTGCTGCGGCATCGATAACCATCATCGTATGTACCCCTGTATCAATCTCCGGGTGGTAGACTGGCGTTTGTGGTACTCCAAATAAGCGGTCGACTTCGGGCAATAACACAGCGAGTGCGTTGCACTGCCTGAGGGCAAGAAAGAACACTGAAGGAGACTCTTCATCCAGTGCATCGCTGATCTCGTTCCAGACGCGCTCGGCAACCAGCTCATTGACCTCCCCTGAGGTTACAATCTGTTTTAATAGCTGTTGCGTTTCTTCAGCTATGGTAAACCCAAGCTTCGCATAACGTGCCGCATAGCGTGCGATACGTAATAACCTGACCGGATCTTCGATAAAGGCATCCGAAACATGACGCAGCAGGCCATTTTTTAAATCATTCCGGCCGCCATAAGGGTCGATAATTTTACCGTTGCTGTCCCGTGCCATGGCATTGATAGTGAGGTCCCGGCGCGCGAGATCCTCTTCCAGCGTGACATCTGTTGATGTGTGGAAAACAAAACCATGATAGCCATGACCACTTTTCTTTTCGGTACGCGCCAGAGCGTATTCTTCCTTTGTTTCCGGGTGCAGGAAAACAGGAAAGTCCTTCCCGACAGGTTTATAACCCAGCTCTACCATTTGCTGTGGCGTCGCACCGGTCACTACCCAGTCTTTATCCCGGGCAGTTTGATCGAGCAAGCTGTCACGTACAGCTCCGCCAACAAGATAAATTTCCATTATGTAGTGGGACCTCTACGACCCCGCCCCGAGTGTCTGTTCTGGCTACGGATCAGCAACCGTATTCCTCTCTATAGGCTTCTATTTCTGACAAAATATCGGATTTTTCTGTATCTTGCTGCAACAGCTCCACCAGATCTTCCAGCGTGGCAATACTGAAGACCGGCAACTTCTGTTCAAGCTGCAGTATCTGTAATGCTGATGCGCCACTGTCGGCTGTCTTTTCCTGACGATCGAGCGCAATGACAAAACCTGCAGCTTCGGCATTATTTTTCCTGATCAGTTCTATCGAATAGGCGGCAGACAGTCCGGCTGTAATGACATCATCAATGATCAGGACTCGGCCCTGCAATGGTGCACCGACAATGTTTCCGCCTTCACCATGATCTTTTGCCTCCTTACGATCGAAGGCATAGGGAATATCCCGTCCGTGATAGTCCGACAGGGCAATAACGGTTGCCGCTGCAAGGGGAATCCCTTTATAGGCAGGGCCAAATATCATGTCGAATTTGATACCTGATTGAATAATGGCACGCGCATAAAAGCGTCCCAGCAGGGCAAGACCACTGCCGCTGTCAAACAGGCCGGTGTTGAAAAAATAGGGGCTGCTTCGGCCAGACTTCAGGGTGAACTGGCCAAAGCGTAAAACACCTGCCTGGATGGCGAAATCAAGAAACTCTCTGCGAAAATCCTGCATGATGGAGACCTTTGGTTATTCTAAGGAAGCTGTGATTAATTCATGAACTCGTAGCTTACGCCTAAAATGTCCAGTTTTTTTTGAAAATCTGGATATTTTAGCTCGAAATCTATTCGCTCAGGATTGATCAGAGGTTCCTTAATTTTGTCCAGCCATTCTATAGGCAAGCAGATGGAATGAAAATGGTCTCGTAGAGATATAGCGGGTAAGATAAATAAGGATCTCTACTTGTTATCAGGAGAAGTTATAAATGAGAATAATAACTGTCAATACGAATGGCATACGAGCGGCTGGCAGAAAAGGTTTTTACGACTGGATGTTGAGGCAGCGCGTGGATGTTGTCTGCATACAGGAAACCAAGGCGCAGGAATTCCAGTTGACGGATAAACTCTATCACCCACCAAGTATGCACAGCTTTTTTCACGATGCTGAAAAGAAAGGCTACAGCGGTGTCGCATTGTACTGCCGTTATCAGCCCGATCGTGTGGTTTATGGCCTGGGTTGGCCGGATATCGATGCTGAAGGCCGGTTCATCCAGGCGGACTACGGCAACCTCAGTATCATTTCACTCTATATGCCTTCCGGATCCAGCAAGGAAGAAAGACAGGACTTCAAATACGAGATGATGGACAGGATGAAGCCACTACTACTTGATATGCGGGCTTCCGGTAGAGAATATCTGATCTGCGGCGACTGGAACATTGCGCATAAGCAGATCGATCTGAAGAACTGGCGCAGTAACCAGAAAAATTCCGGGTTTCTACCCGATGAACGTGCCTGGATGGACTGGTTGATTGATGAAGCAGGCTATGTCGATACATTCAGGCTGCTGGAGTCCGGAGAAGGGCAATATACCTGGTGGTCGAACCGTGGACAGGCCTGGGACAATAACACAGGTTGGCGTATAGATTACCAGATCGCCACCCCGGGCATCGCCGCCAGGGCGGTGGCAACGTCGATTTACAAGAAAAAGCGATTTTCCGACCATTCACCGTTGATTATTGATTACGACTACGATTTAGTGGATTGATGAGGTTCCGGGTTCTTCTTGTGCTGGCGCACGGCTGATGGTTTTACCTTATTCATTGAGGTGTGCTTTTTTATTCTATTTCTTGAATTGATATGAGTTTTTCGCCCTTTATGGGCGAGTGACTTTTCTTTGCTTGCCCAAATAAACACACCAAAAGAATATCAAGGGCACCCGCATGCTTGCCCTCCGGGTTCCCTGCGATGCTCAAACAAGCACACCCCGAAACCCCAGCTTATCCTGCGCTTCTCGGCAAGCCTGAACGGGACTTTAATATCAAAATCAAACGTCAAAATCAGAAAGTACCCTATCGCCTGTTGTAGGAGTGCCGCTCGGCGCGATTCTATTTCGTAGGTACGTAGCTGATGCAATCGCGCCGAGC
>JBLYYR010000293.1:0-14681 GCA_048550195.1 Arenicellales bacterium | reverse complement strand
TGTTCCCAGGGCTGGGCTATGACTCCGGGCGTTATGGAGCAATAAGACGTATCAGGCGCAGCGCAACCAGCCAAAGTCTAGAGGTGCGTGTATGAGCGTTTGGGACATTGACAGCTCGGGCAATGCCACGATAGCTGACACACCTGCCTTCGGTTATCACTCATCCCGCATGCTCCCAGTCAACTATTGTGCGCTTGATGGCACGACGATTAGTGCGGACCGGCCAGATAATGGCAACATCAAGATCAGTAATATTGCGAGTGCCGATCCAGACCTTTATTTCAACAATCCATCACACAGCCTGTCTATTACGGTCGCGCTTGCAGCATTACAAACCGTGTCGGCCATCGGGATGCACCATGATCTTGGATATAGCGGTGAGATACGCGCACGGCTGTACCGTGGCACCACATTGGTGGCCGATATTATACAGGCCGCACACCTACCATTATATGACTGGGGCGAAGCGCCCGGCTGGGACATGATGGAATGGGAAGGCTACCCTCTGGCGAGTGATCCTGAAGCAATCCGGCGGCCTTATACCACCATGTGGTTTAGTGAGGTGATTGCAGACAAATTAGTACTGGATATATCAGACACCGCTGCAATTACGATCAATCATGTTTCTGTGGGCCTTGCCTGGACACCTGAGGTTGGACACAACTGGGGCGACTATATTGCTCCTGCTGAAGCAGCGCCGGTTTCAAAGACATCCTCCGGTGCCAGCCTAATCACGCCAGAACCGGGAGAAAATAAACTTTTTATCAAGTACGACAGGCTCGCAGATAATGATATACACCGCCTGAGAAATATCTTGTTGTTGTCTCGCCAGCGTGGCGAACCACTCTATGCCAGCCTGTATCCTGGCAGAGGTGGTCAGCGTGAACAGCAAGGCATGGTTTTATTTTATCCCGAATCGTGGGATGAACCGCGCTATGGAAGAGCCAGGGGTTCTTTCAGTGTGCGTGGCGTTGAGATTATGGCCTACTCTGGCTAACTACAGGAGATATTATTAATATGCCAGCATCAGATTTTTACATAACAGTGGGCAAAAAGTGGACGGCTATATACCAGGGGTTTGTCGATCTCATGTATGGCGCAATCGCCCGGCCGCTGAGTGCGACGAGTACCACCAGTCTTACGATTGCGGCCGGCACCAAGACCCTGACCTGTGAGATAGAAAAATCCTTTTCTCCCGGTCAGCCGGTGCGTCTGTATCACAACTCAACCAACTATATGGACGGGGTGATCGATACCTACGACTCAACCACCGGAGCTATGGATGTAAGCATCACAAGCTCAACAGGGTCAGGTACCTACGCAAGCTGGTTTATCGGACTTGTTGGATCGACCGTCCCGGTTGATAAATCATTTAACATGATCAACGTAGCCTCAAATCTAACGCTTACGGCGGGGGATTTGTCAGTTGGCCTGACGATACTGCTTGTTGACCCATCATCTGGAAATATAATAATTACACTGCCGACTGCAGCCGTTCTCGCTGGGAAAATTGTGCTGATTAAAATAGACAACGATCCAGCCGGCAACAGAGTTGTTGTCAATCGATCCGATGGGTCAGAGCTCTACACCGGGTACGCTAAAGATGATTTTGTTAATGCCACTTCAGGCGGGACTGATTACAAAATCCTTGATGAGTTAGTCACTGCACGGGGGGTTTTAGCGAAAACCCTGGATCAAACAATTCTCTCTGGCGCGGGTGAGAATATCTTTGCTGCCGATTATGTTGTCGATGAAGACTATGGTAACTGGGCAAATACGACATTGCATCAAGCAGATGTTGAGTTTGATTGCAGAATAAAACTGAAGTACCCAGTTATTGTGAAAGATGGCTTTGCAAAAATGGTTCCAGATCCTTGGATTAATGGCACACCCTTGATCGACGCGGCGGGGTCGGACGCTATTTTCATGCTGCTCGGCGAATTTGAGACAAACTTAAGTGCGGGTGACAACATAAAATTTTATGTTAGGAATAATGGCGACAGGGATTTAACGGTTTGCGGCGATGCGGCAAAAGATGAATCAAAGGTCTCCTGGGAAGTAGTGAAGAGGCTTAGATAATGCTTGCTATCCCCATTTTTAATTCACCGGTTTATCATCCGTTTGTTCCCGCGATACCGACAAGCCGGACGCTCGTACCGACTGCGGCCATTAGTGTCGATCACCCGAATATTATCTTTCTGACATACCCAGAAAACGTCTATTCTACCGACAATTCGAACATATTTTTTGACCTTGGCATGACCGTCAAACAAAACGGATCGGCGCTTGGTGTGACAATGGGTCGGCACGGTGAGGCACAAAACATTGTGTTGCTGTACCTTGAAAAGTCTATTAATGCTGGCGATACAATGCTGTTGAGTTACGACAAGGGCACGGGTGTTTATACCGATTCAGCCTCGATATCGCTTAATAGCTTTACCGACCTGGCAGTGACAAACAGTGTACTAACGTATGACTGGATGGAAACGCAGATACATGGCTATGCGGCAACGGCGGCCGGTATGCCTGACCTATCAGATATTGAATTTCCTCACGTGATGATGGGTGAGTCTGGCCAGATTGATACCGGTGACGATACGGTCTGGCTCAAATATGACATCTTAGGCCAGGAAGCCACCGGCATGGCCCGTCAGGAGGCTATCCAGGCAGAAGGCGTTGCGCAGGGCGTAAAAACCCACCTGTTAAGAATGGCAAACCCCGCGCAGACCCTTGAATATCAGATTGGTAACGGCGATACGCAGGGCTTTGGAGTGCCCCATGCCAATACAGGTCCATCGACAGTTTCCCCGATAGGTGATCCGACCACTTCAACAATGTTTGCAGGGCACTGGCTGTACCTTGATGGTACGGATACAACTGCCGCTCTTGCAAGTACTGGCGGCTTAGTCCATGTTGTTGATGGCACTAAATGTACCGTTGGCGAGTATGTTTGCATCCGTGATGGAAAAAACGATTGGACAAACGCCACACACCGTAAGATAACAGCGATATCTGGAAATGATGTAACGCTTTCCGGTGGGTTTAATTGCACCGAGTACGCTCATGGTTCAGGCTCTTATGTGTCGATGCACTGTCGCGAGGCCCTAAATAAATACTGGGTCTATAACATGAGTACCGCTTGCCCGACAGACGGCAACGGTAAAAAGATGCATGAGATATGGGTGGAATTTCTTACTAACCACCTAAAGCGTGATACCAATGGCAATTTAAGAAATGTTGACCTTGACGGTTTTTTATTTGATGTCGACCGTGTAGTACAGACAACCTCCAACCGCGTCGACGCAAACAATGACGGGGTGATTGATAACGGGGCAAACATTGCAACAAGTGAGAACTGGTGGACCGATGGCTTACAGCTTTTCTACGAAGGCGTTCGGGCGGCATATCCGACCATGTTTATCATTGGCGGCACCCGTTATGCGGCAGATTTTGGCAGCGCGACCAATGACGCGTTTACAGTTCTTAATGGCCGGCAGCAGGAAAGTTTTACTACGGGATTTCCATTCGACCCTCCCAGCTACGGGGGGTTTTCTGCTTTCCTCGCGTCCTACGTCCTCGGATGTCACGTGTCGGCTGGCCAGCCAATGGAATGCCCGTTGCAAAAACAGGGCACCATTATCCATCCGACACGCGGTGAGACAAACCCGAATAGCATATTCAGGCTGTCGTTTGGCGCGACGCTCCTGGACAACGGCTGGTTTGCTCACCAAAACACCGACGCGGAACATGACTGTTGGTATGATGAGTATGCGGTTGATGTTGTACCCGGCTCGCCCACATATGGCGAGGCTATCGCGTACACCCCGTCAAACGGCATGACCGTTAGACAGCATAAGGACTGGTTGGGCCAGCCGCTGTCTAATTATTATCGCGTGTACGACAATACTTTTGATGATGCAAACAACCTGATATCGAATAATTTCTCTGCAACCATAGCAGGCTGGTCCACTAATGGTGGCGGGACTCCATCACACGCAGTGGGCGAAGGGGTTGACGGGTCGAATGCCTTAAAAGTTACGGACGATAGCCCCTATGACTGGGGGTGGAGTAGTCGGGAGATTACGGGCGAGAGCATGGACCTGGTCTCTGGTGAAGAATGTACATTTTGCTTTACCTGTCGGACAGATGACGGCAAGGGTAGATTTATCCGCATGAACTGGGGTGGCTGTACCGGCACGTTAATGGTCGACGGAACGGACCGGGCATATGTGATTAGTTTTGTTGCTAACACAACAGGGCTGACACCGATAAAAATACAGACTGAGCGATATGCCGGCAATTTGTGGTTAAGCCGCATCAAGTTTTTTCCAGGATCTTCAGATGTATTTAGGCGGGATTTTGAACACGGGGTTGTGCTTGTTAATAACACCATCACAAACCAGCGCGTCGAACTTGAATCGAATGATCTATTGAGAATAAACGGCACACAAGACCCTGTGATTAATAGCGGATCCGCAATCACATGGGGGCACGTAACCGTGCCGCCCAGAGATTCAATTATTTTAGTTAGAGGCGACCATTCCGTATAACGGAGGTGTGTATAAAATGGCAGAACGCAAAAACCTTGAACCCATCCATGCGGGTTCTGATGTTGAATTTGAGTTAACGTTTGTTGATAAAAAAGGCGAAGCGATACCCGTCGCTGGCGACAAGCTTTATATGACGATCAAAAGCGATCTGAGCCTTGCTGATGGCGCGGCAGAGATGCAAGTATCCTATACGATACTACCAGGTGATGATGCCACCGCTGGCGTTGCCTACCTGCCCCTTAGCAACACAGAAACAGACATAGACCCCGCACGCTATCATTACGACGTGACATGGATACGGGCTGCATCCGGGGCGGACGAAGTCGTCCCTGCCTGGTACGGTGAGGTTACCGTGCTGCAAAGAGCGACGAGAGCGAAGGCATGAGCAAAGTAACCCTGGAAAGGTCAGGCAGCCGTGTAACAGGCGGCCGGTCTGCTGCCTCGGTTACGATGCGAGTGGTGAGGCGCGCTGGCGATGCCCCGCCGCCAGAGCCGCCAACGACCTATCTGCTAAAGGCCTCGTTTGATGCGCCTGATGCCGTCTACACAGCCGGCCAGGTGTTAGGCGTCAATGAAGGGGTAGAGGTCGGCGCATTAACTGTCAATTTATTGTCAGCTACACCGGGAAGAGTGGAAACGGTCAACAATCAATTAAGGGTAACATCCGGCAGCGGCGTGCGGGATGATGGGCCAATCTTTGAGACAGGCGTACAGCGGGCAATCGGAAAGCCAGTACTTGTCTCCCTGGTCCCTCGCACTGGATCGCACAGGGCGACTTTTTTCTTATGTGGAACCCCTTCTTTGTCGGATACGAATATAAACGCGCAACTGCAGTTTACGAGCATCTTTAGAATTGCTGGGTTTGAAACCTTTGCACTTGATCCCCTTGCAGGCCTTGAGTATGACGTACAAATCAGGGTAGCCATTGTTTTAGGCGGCGTTAATTCAGCGAGAAAGCCATACCAGCTTGGCGACAACAAGGAAGACTTTAAACACGGTGCTTCAGTCTACGCCACAGGCGGCATATTTCCCGACTGGACAATGATATGGCGGGGCAGGACCGTAAATTCGAATGACACCGTGTACCCTGCGTTATCACTTTATTCCGCAAATGACGTGATCGAGCAAATAGAGGATTTTCATATTCATGATGTTGACCTTAGCGCGATGCAGGTTCCCGACTTCATGACTGATTCCGTTGTGCCGGGTTACACCTTTACCCACGCAGTAAACGCAAACATACAATTCTTAATGGCAACGACACCAACGGCGGGCAATTTTGAATTTGATATACGCAAAGCTTCTGAAACTGAAAAGTGGAAGGTTGTGATTGGCTTGGGTGGCGTTGCTGAATTGGTGGAGGTGACGGGCGGCGTCTCTACGACACGTATCGGCCCGGTTGATCAGATCGTGCCTGGGCAAGGTGTGCATATCACGGTCGACGATGAAAAAATAATGATGTTTGGTAAAAATGACATCGGATCATATGCGGGCGCGGCATCGAATAAAACGGAGACTGCCGGCGAAGTAACCGCGATGGGCACAAGTACGGTGGTAGATTGGCTGGCTGGCTGGGATCGATTAAATAGTTCTTATGCTGTACTGGATGATTACTAATGAATAGAGCAACCGTTTTAACCAGCTGGGGACAATACAACGGCCATGATGCACCACAGATAGCCATTGATTATCTAGGGCAGCTGACGAGGTGTGATGATATAACCGAGCAATCTAGCGGCGTACCAGACCCTAACTTATATTCAGTAGTAATCGAGTGCGACGATGCAACACTGGCGTTGATCGAGTCGGACACAAATTACCATGTTATAACTTCCGAGGTAATCGATGAAGACCCCCAATGAAATGCCAGATGCATCAGAGTTTGGACAGCTACGCTCGTACCTGGCGAGAAACGGTTTTAAACAGGCGTGGATCAGGGCGGCGATAGGAAACAATCCATCTGGCAGAACCCGCGCAGAGATTACCGGCGTTCTGATTGCAGAATTAAAGGTGTTACCGAAAGCATGAAACACGGCGATAAATACGCTTATATTTTTATGGCACTGGAGATCACCTAGCTGGTGGTGTGTGACAGGAAATCAGAAATAACCGCTGCCGAAAATGGCCCGATCAGTCGTGACGGACTTCATTGGTAAAGCAAGGACGAATTAACACGACGTAGAGACAGAGACAGGTATCTAGATAAAAAAAGAGGGGCGCTACCGAGCTGCAACAACAGCCTGGTAGCATCCTAAACCACGGACAAAACCCGTGGCGGTCAGACCGCTGGCCCCTCCCGCTCGACGCCGAGCTGGGTGAATGCTAACGGTCTAAAACAATAATGACAAGGAGACCGTCATGAACCCGATATTTCCGTGGATGGGTGGTAAGAGAAAGCTTGCCGATCGCATCTTGCCAAAGTTCCCAGCACATGAGTGCTACGTTGAGCCATTCGCTGGTGGAGCGGCAATATTCTTTATAAAGCCACCCTCAGATGTAGAGGTGATCAACGACATAAATGGCGAGTTGGTCAACCTTTACAGGGTGGTAAAGTGCCACTTAGAAGAGTTCATAAGGCAGTTCAAATGGGCACTCACTAGCCGTGATATATTCGAGTGGCAAAAGAAAACGCCACCGGATACCCTGACCGATATCCAGCGGGCTGCTCGATTCTACTACCTGCAGAAGCTGGCATTCGGTGGCAAATGCACGGGCCAGACCTTCGGTACGGCCACAACCTCACCACCAAGGATCAACCTGCTGCGTATAGAGGAGGAACTGAGCCACGCACATTTAAGACTAAGCAGGACATATATAGAGCACCTACCGTGGCAGAAAATAATAGAAAAGTATGATCGGGCGCACACCCTGTTCTACTGTGATCCACCGTACTGGGACACAGCTGGATACGGTGTCGAGTTTGGAATAGAGCACTACCAGAACATGGCCAGCCTGGCACAGTCGATCGAGGGTGCTATGATCATCAGCGTGAACGATCATCCGGTGATGAGAGAGGTATTCGATGGCCTTCACATGGAGACCGTCAAGATTGACTACACAGTGGGTGGAGCAGGCAACAGCACGTCCGCTGAAGAACTGATCATCTGGAACGATAAGGCAGAGGCAGGAGAACGCCAGGCAGAGGTCATGAGCCTGTTTTAAAACATGTTTAAATCACAATTAAACAGTACTTAAATACCTGTCTAGAAATGACTGTTAAATAGGCCTTAAATAGTTGTCTAGAAATGATTGTAAAAAAATCCAGAAATGATCGTCGCGCTACACCATGGCATCAAGGTTCACCCGGAAGGCAACTGGTCAAGCAAAACGTCATTGCAGCTCGAGCCTTACCTTGGAGGTGAAATCGACGAAGATACGCAAAAGCCCTCACCCACAGCCTACGGTGCCGCCAGCGTCAGGGCTGACCTAATGAAACAGGTGGTGCTGGCCTGCAACGCCGCCGGCCTGGATGTGAATACCCATGTAGACGGCAGTCAGACCATACGTAACATGGTCGATGCCATAGAGGTTTCACGAAAAGCAGGCCACACCGCCACGCGAAACCAGCTGTCACATTTATTCTGGACTCATCCCGATGACTTGAAACGCATCCTCGATATGGACCTTACGGTAAACATCACGCCCAACTTTTCTACCGACTGGAGTGGGCAAAAAGGTTTAGCCTTGAAGCTGCTTGGCGCAGAGCGTGTTAAGCAGCAACTCAGCATGTACCCAAAGGTATTTGACAATGGCAACAAGGTCAGTTTATCTGCGGACATACCTAGCGCACCGATCGAACACATCGGCCCGCTGTTTCACATGCAAACAGCTATGACCTTGAGAGACCCGACCAATCCGAAGTCGGAAGCCTTTCCTGCAGGTCGCAAGGGCATCACTCTAGAACAGGCAATCAAGGCAGTGACCATTTACCCTGCCTGGCAGCTTCGCATGGAGAATAAAATCGGTTCACTGGAAGTGGGTAAGTATGCGGACCTGGTGATTCTCGATACTAATCTGTTCGATGTGAAAGCTGATGAGCTGACAAAAGTGGATGTCGTATCAACCATGATGAACGGGAAATTCACCTACCAGTCTAATGGCAAGCAATCCCGGAGCACCGGGTACGACCGCTATAAGCAAATCGCCATGAATCAGTTCTTCGAGATCTTTTATCACGGCCCGGCCCATGGACCCGACGGGCACCAGTAGTCAATATAAAGGGGTGACCGGGATACGGATATGACAGTGCGAAAACACCAGAACCGGGTTCTGGTCATCGCGTTTGTCTTAACCTTATCCCTGGTGACAATATCATTAACTGCGTGTGGATCCAGATCACCGTCCTCAGTGGCTTCGCCAGAAGTTGCCTTCCTGGTCATTCTTGATGTGCCAGCAACCAACCAGGCGGCCTTCGATACACTCGCGAACCGCATGGTCGAAGCATCCAGGGCTGATGACGGCATGCTGATATACGAATTCTCCCGGGTCGGCGAAAAAGTTTATGGTTACGAAAGATACACCGACGATGATGCCCATCAGCGTCATCAGGTGCTTATCGAACCCTTCATGCCTGAACTTCTGAAACTGGCGAAATTTGATACCCTAGTCACACTGACAGCGGTCAGCGATATGATACGCCCTGCCCTGGAAAGCATCGGTGCTACAATCGGGGCGCCCATCGCAGGCGTTGTGCAAGGAAAGCTTGGCGAGTAAGGCTGTATTCTCTGCGTCTGAAACTGGAAACTGTGTTGATAGAAAACGGACATCAAAATAATATCAAGGTGATAACTCAATCACAAAACCTGGAGCGCAGGACCTTAGTATTCTCAGCAATCGGCTCGCTGATTATGGCGCTGTTGGGTTTTGGTTTCGCTCTGTTGACCCACTCTGAAGCATTGATGCTGGATGGGCTATTTTCCCTGCTGGGATTTGTCATGGCACTCGGTGCGATACGCATCTCAAAACTTGTTTATGAACCGGGTAATAGCAGCTTCCAGTTTGGTTATGCCGGCTTTGAGCCTCTGTTTAATGTGGTAAAAGGCCTGATTATTGTTTTTATCAGCCTGCTGGCGCTGTACTCCTCTGCAATGGTCATACTGGCCGGGGGCAGAGAGATCAACATCGGCTGGGCACTGATTTATGCCGTGATCGTTGCTAGCAGCAGTTTTGCAGTCTTTGCTATCCTAAGCAGTGTTGCAAAGAAAACAGGTTCTTCTTTACTGAAGGTTGATGCTAAAAACTGGCTGATTGATTCCTTGATTACCGTAGCGGTGCTGCTGGGTTTTTTATTAACTTACCTGGCTAGAGATACACCCTGGGCCTGGATGATTCCCTATGCCGATCCGGCCGTAGTGGTGGTTCTTGTAGTCCTAAGTTTACCTATACCCTATCTGATCATCCGTGATGGCTTGAAAGAATTGCTGTTGGGCGCTCCGGATGTCGACCTGCAACAAAAACTGCGCCTGAAACTGGAGCCGGTGTTGACAGAAAACGGACATCAAAACAATGGCATGCGTATCGCGAAAACGGGAAGAATGATTTATCTCTACATCATTGTACTGCTGCAGAAGGAACAGACTGATCCAACTGTTAGCGAGCAGGATGCTATTCGTAAATCCTTGACTCGGTCTGTTAGCGATTTTCATCCGGATGTTGAAGTCGACCTGTTTTATACCAGGGATACAGAGTGGGCTGAGCAGTTCTAACAATATTTGTAACGAACGGAAACATTTAGTCATGAGAAATAGCACGAAATTAGCCTTAAGCATTTTAGTGATGTGCTTAATCCCTGCCACCGTTCTGGCCGATGCAGCTGCCGAGATGGCTCGCAAGGCACAGGACCCGTTGGGAAATGTAAAAGCGATCATGACGGATAACACTATTGCCTTTGGCGGTGGGCCGGAAGATGACACGGCTTACGGGTTCCAGATCCAGCCCGTGTACGCAATTGAAAACGACACCCCTTTTAATATGCTGGCACGGGCGGTCATCCCTGTTGTTGGTGTCGAGCCTGGAGTTGTACTTCCTCCCATCGGCCCGGAACCTCGACCTGAAGAGGGTGATACCTGGGGTTTAAGCGACACTATTCTGCAATATTTTTTCTCACCAAAAGCGACAGAGGGTTACAAGTGGGGTATAGGCCCACAGGTATCTCTGAAAACACGGACATCTGAACGGCAGGCAGGTCCAGGCTGGGGAGCAGGTGTCGCCGCTGTAGTATTTGGCGGGGTAAATAACTGGGCGCTTGGAACAGTGGCTTTTCAGCACTGGGGAGAAGATGATTTCAGCCTGCTCTCTGTGCAGCCAATAGTTTTGTATAATTTCGACTCCCTTCCCGGTGCTTACCTGGGATATAACAACTCAATTGCATACAACTGGAATGCCAGCAGTGGCGATAAATTAACGGTACCCGCCGGTTTAACATTCGGCCGAACTATTCTTCTAGGCAATGGCGATGGACTGGATTTATCCCTGGGTGTGTATGATCTTGTCGAAAGACCACAAGACGGACCTGAGTGGCAATTCAAATTTGGCGTATCCTATTACTTTAACTAACATCTAAAACAGACCACTGAGGCAAAGGCAATGGAAGAAAAGTCATCAGATTTTATGGTTGATCTTGTGAATAGCGAAAGAGCTTTAGGCGCAGAAGACTTCTTACTTATTGCAGCCGTCGTTGTAGTCATTGCCGTTGCAATTACCTGGTGGTTTAGAAAGAGGTAGTTGTACGCGCCACGAGGTGCTCAGACCCTCATTCAGCTGCCTCAGGGCGGCTTTCTGCTGAGTGCAACTGAACGATCGCTATCGACCCACTGCGCTCATCACCGACATCTTGGCAATATGCGAGACGGTTAAAAAATGGCCATCATCCCGCTTATAACCCATACTGATCAGGGATCGAAACGGGTGATTGCCCAGCCTGACTTATTCTCCGGCAGAAAACTTCCATCGTCGTCACCAACCTCTGCGCTAATCACGTCGGTCAGCTTTTGGTTCATGGTGAGTAAAAGGTCTCCATTAGCTTCTGTATTCACAGCCAGGTTCCTCATTTCGTGAGGGTCCGCTTGGAGATCGTATAACTCAATATCGTTGTATTTGAGAATCTGCTCCATAGTTTCAGGGAGATTGTGCTGCAGCGGCGAAAAGTAACGACTGAAACGATAGTGTCCGTCAGTAACACTGCGGATAGCGCCGCGCTTTGTGAGGTTTGGTTTCAACCCTAACTCCTTCGGATTCTGTCCATTTACCTGGGCGTCATACACTTGATCCATAAGTTTCGCATCCTGGTATGCCCACATATTAAAATTATAAAGCGCGCTTCCCCTAACGTCGCTCTTGCCTGACGATTCAGGGGATGCCAGCCTGGAACTGAAGTCTCTACCTTTTAGCTGCGGCGCAATGCGGTGGCGTTGTTTATCGCTAACCCCAGCCAGGCCAAGAATCGTTGGGGTAATGTCAAGATGTGATGTCAAAGCCTGACAGGTCTTTCCTGCACTTGCGGCGTGGCCTGGATGACGAATCCACACCGGTACGTGCAGTTGCTCCCTGTATGCCGTCGCTCCTTTGCCGTGCATCTGATGCGCACCGCCTAATTCACCGTGATCCGAGGTCATTACGACAATGGTGTTGTCGGCAAGTCCAAGTTGGTCAAGTTCATCGAGAAGTTTGTCAACGTGCTGATCGCTATCCGCGATGCAGTTGAGATAGTAGTCCTGCAATCGTTGCCAACGCGCATCTTCGTTCGGGAACTGACCCACCAGAGACTGTCTGGCAAACTGATATTCATAGTGGGCCCTGGGTCTTCCCGGAGCGTTCCAATGCTCAGTTCTGCTCACCGGTAGCGGCATATCCCAACTTCTCTGGTACAACGAATGGGCGGGCGCCCGGTTGATTCCCATCAGGTGCCGTTTGTCCTGCACGGGATCGGTATCCGGCGCATCAGTATTGAAGAACATGACATCGTGCGGATTAACTAGGTTGACCGACAGAAACCAGGGCATGCCCTGCTGAGCGAGCTCCGGTGCTTTGGCCCGCAACCATCGAGTTGCCGTCGATGTCGTGAACTCGTCAGTGTGATATCCGCCCATCGTCATACCGATGATGTCACCGATACCAACAAAGTCGTTGAATCCATACTCTCGCATGACTAAGTTTAGGTCTGACATATTAACATCCGGCGCCTGCTCAACAGTCGTTTCTTCGAACTCCTTGATGAAATGACACTTGCCTAAATACGCTGAATAGTAACCAGCATCCGTCATGTAGCTGCCGACTGTGGGCATCTCTGACGGTAATTCACTGGCCCAGGGAAAATCCAGATTATCGAACACGCCCGTTTGCTGGATGTGCTGGCCCGTGTAGATAACCGAGCGCGAGGAACTGCAAACTGAAGTCGCAATCTGGTGATCGGTGAACGTCACCCCTTCCCGACGCAGTCGTTCTCTGCCTGGCAATAAATAGCCATCCGGCAAAACCGCCGGATCAAAATATCGCTCCTGATCCGTCAGAATGAACAATATGTTGAAAGGCTTACCTCCCGCCGACTCATCTGCATGCGCAGTAGCTTGGGCAGCGTTTGCAACCGTGGACGTTCCAGGGAGCGCACCGGAGGCCAATGCCAGCGTACTAAGTCCTGCGGACTCCAGAAATTCACGGCGTGATACGCTCGGTTTTTCTTTATCTTTTTGTGACATTGTTTTTCACTCTCCAGCACCAGTTCTAAGGGGATCATTCTCAGTCGCATGATGATAAGCGAAACTGTTGCTAAATTCTCCTAGCTGACCGCTCGAATCGTTGTTGTGAGCATTTTAGAGGAAATACTATTTACGGAAGGTTAGACGACGATTCGTACGCTCCTGGACGGAAGCAGTCATTTTCTGGCTCAAGTGTTGGCACGAATGTCGGCTCGTTTGGCCTACCGTTAGCGATAAAGTTCTACAGCAACTTAGGTGTCAGAGAGGTTCATTTTACGAGGGTCATAACACCTATAATCACCATCCTGGAATTTTCTGAGTAGATCTCTCTACCTCACTCCTGGCATTCAGCAATAATACCCGCATTTTTAACCCTCTTAATTTGATCATTGCGCTCTATCCTTATTAGTCTCTGAGAGGGTATTCAAATGAGTACCCTCATTGAGATAAAGGTTTAGCCAGCATGTTTGCCACACTGGCAATTTGACCTGTATCGGTGAAATCACTCCTGTGCATCCAGATATCAATCCTCTTCTTCAATATCATAAGCCGCAAGCGGGAACTTATATCTGAGCAAAGATATTCTGCCTGCATCTCCTTCACCATTGCACCAAACTGATAGTCCTGGTCATGCTTGAATACCCACATTGCCGCATACGTGGCGACCTGTGCTGACGAAACATCCAGGGTCTGGCTAATGCGTTCTGACATCGCCAGCATGACGAACCACACAGCTTTTTTCTGCAGGACACTCAGTTGCCCTGTGCGCCAGTAACATTGACTGATTATCCGTTCCACGAGAAAGCCGGTCATAAAAGCAGCCAGTGACAAATCATCGTCTTCAATGAGTATAATCTGCTTTTCCAGCGCCAGTTTCTGTAGCTGTTGTTCCAGCTCCAATCTTCGCAGTGATTCATGGATCGGCACATCTTTACATTCTTTAACATGCACTGCTGCGCTTGAGACCTGATGGTCAAACATAAGCTGTTTCATTATCAGTCCCCACAGGATGATTAGCTGATCGTGCATTAAATGCAGAGGGTATATAGTCGTATAGCGTCAACCAGTAGCCCGGGCTAGCATGGGCAAACGAGCCGTTATCAGAAATACCCGTCAGTTTGGCCGCTGCTATCTCCGCCTGACGCATGGTTATGATGGCCTGTTCGAGACAATCCTGAGGCTTTGTCAACGTACTCCAGATTTCACCGACAACTGTCTTTTTCTCCGGGATAAATCCTGCACCAACAGTGCACTGCCATAGCTCCACCGCACACAGCGTGTGTTGAATATGACTAAGGCTGAAGGAAGGTGGCAGGTCACCACATCGACTTACTGTCTTCAGGTTCATACGCAAATGACTGCAAACCTCATGGCGAATGTCTTCCAACAGGTCGAACTGATGTATCAACTTCTCACGATTGAATTCGAGTGGATTATC
>JBLYYR010000292.1:0-11719 GCA_048550195.1 Arenicellales bacterium | reverse complement strand
CGGTGATCGAATAGATCAGGACCAGGTTATTGCCAAAATTGGCTCTACCGGTCGTTCAACCGGTCCTCACCTTCATCTTGAAATGTTTAAAGATGGCCGCAGATTTAATCCTCGCAAGCGACTGTATACTACCCGTAAAGCAAAAGAAAACTGATGATGCAACATGTCTCTGTATATTTAGAGGCAAATCAGGCTCCGGTAGAAAGCAGCAGACTTAACAAAGAATGATCAGAAAGAATATCTTATTTGACTGTCATTCACGACAATCCAAAGTAGGAATACACCTTGTTTAAAAAGATTTTTGGTAGCCGCAATCAGCGACTGATTAAAAAATACAACAAATCTGTTAATCAGATCAATGCCCTGGAACCGTCAGTTGAATCACTCGATGATGCTGCCCTGGTCGCGAGAACTGATGAGTTCCGTAAACGTTACAAGGATGGTGAATCGCTTGATGCACTGTTGCCTGAGGTATTTGCAACGGTAAGAGAAGCTGCCAGACGTTCACTGGGTATGCGACATTTCGATACGCAGCTGGTTGGTGGCATGGTATTACACAATGGAAACATTGCTGAAATGCGTACGGGTGAGGGTAAAACACTGGTCGCTACACTTTCCGCCTATCTAAATGCCTTACCCGGTGACGGTGTACATGTCATTACCGTAAATGATTATCTGGCCAAACGCGATGCGGAATGGATGGGTAAAGTCTATAACTTTCTCGGTTTATCTGTTGGCGTCATTTATTCTGGCCAGAGCCCGGAAGAGAAAAAGGCTGCCTATGCCTGCGATGTCGTTTACGGTACCAATAATGAATATGGTTTTGACTATCTAAGAGACAATATGGCATTTCAGTCTGATGAAAGAATGCAGGGCAAACTTGCATTTGCGATAGTTGATGAAGTCGATTCTATCCTGATAGATGAAGCACGCACGCCATTGATTATTTCCGGTCCTGCAGAAGGCAGCAGCGAGCTTTATCTCAGTATAAACAGCATTATTCCGGCCATGGTGAAACAGGAAAGTGAAGACGGTCCGGGAGATTACTCGGTTGATGAGAAGTCGAAGCAGGCATTTCTGACAGAAGCTGGTCATGAGCACGCAGAAAGGTTGCTTGAGGAAGCTGGAATGCTGGCTGAAGGCAGTAGCCTTTATGATGTCAGTAACATTAGCCTACTGCATCATCTGAATGCGGCGTTAAGAGCACATATGCTGTTCCAGCGTGATGTCGATTACATCGTGAATAATAATGAGATTGTTATTATTGATGAATTCACTGGCCGCATGATGCAGGGAAGGCGTTGGTCGGATGGTCTTCATCAGGCAGTGGAGGCAAAGGAAGGCGTTAAGATTCAGGAGGAAAACCAGACTCTGGCTTCGATTACTTTCCAGAATTACTTTCGTCTATACGGCAAATTGTCCGGTATGACAGGTACGGCTGATACCGAAGCCTTTGAGTTTCACCAGATATATGGTCTGGAAGTGGTGGTAATTCCGACCAACCAGCGGGCCATGCGAGATGATTTTGGCGATCAGATTTTCCGCACGGTAGAGGAGAAATATCAGGCGATTCTTGAAGATGTACAGGATTGTAAAAAGCGTGGCCAGCCTGTGCTGGTGGGTACGGCCTCCATCGATTCCTCTGAATACATCTCAAACCTGCTGAAAAAAGCCGGCATAAAACACGAAGTACTGAATGCCAAGCAGCATGAGCGCGAGGCACATATTATTGCTCAGGCAGGTGCTCCCGGTTCCATCACCATTGCAACCAATATGGCAGGTCGTGGAACGGATATCGTTCTTGGGGGGAACCTGGAAATGGAACTGGCCGAGGTCGATGATGAATCCAGCCGGGCTGATATAAAAGAAAAATGGCAGGAACGTCATAATACGGTCGTCAAATGCGGCGGTTTACACGTTGTTGGCACTGAACGTCATGAGTCACGCAGGATAGACAATCAGTTACGCGGCCGATCAGGTCGTCAGGGTGACCCGGGTTCAACGCGCTTCTATCTTTCTTTGCAAGATAGTTTGATGCGTATTTTTGCTTCAGAAAAAGTATCGTCTATCATGCAAAAACTGGGTATGGAAGAGGGCGAGGCCATTGAGCATCCCTGGGTATCGAAGGCAATTGAAAACGCTCAGCGCAAGGTAGAAGGGCGCAACTTTGATATACGCAAGCAGCTTCTTGAATATGATGATGTGGCAAACGAACAGCGGAAAGTTATCTACAAACAGCGTAATGATCTGATGAATTCCGATGATATCTCGGAAAACATCGCAAAAATCCGTCATGATGTCGTAGAAAGTGAAATCTCCAGATACGTTTTTCCCGGCAGCATGCCTGAGCAGTGGGATCTTGAACATCTTGAAGAAGATCTTGAAGGTGAATTCGGGCTGCAATTGCCTCTGCGGCAATGGATGGAAGAGGACGACGAGCTGCACGAGGAAACGCTTCGGGAACGGGTAAATGCAGCTGTTGACAAGACCTATCAGGAAAAGCTTGAATCCTATGGCAGTGATGTGATGAATCATCTTGAGAAGGCCATCACCCTGCAGGTGCTTGATAGCCACTGGAAAGATCATCTTTCATCTATGGACCATCTGCGCCAGGGGATCGGACTGCGTGGCTATGCACAAAAAGATCCCAAGCAGGAATATAAGCGTGAAGCCTTTGAAATGTTCACCTTTATGCTTGAACGCATCAAGCATGAAATCACGACACTGCTTGCCCGTGTTCAGCTGCGCGAAGAAAATGAAGTTGCAGAGATGGAAGCGAATATGCAGCAACAGCAGCAACAGCAGGCCATGGAATTCAGCCACCCAGATGCGAATGCCGCACCTGCTGAGACGAGGCAAACCGCTGATGCAGAGGAGGCGCACACTCCATTTGTCCGACAGGAAAAGAAGGTAGGCCGCAATGAGCCATGCCCCTGCGGTTCAGGGAAGAAGTACAAACAATGCCACGGTAAAATTGCCTAGCTTTTTTTCTTCATGGCGATATTCCCGGTTAAAGGCATTCGATTAGCAACAGCCGCTGCAGGCATACGCTATACAGACAGAGATGATCTTATTGTTATTGAATGCCAGACCGGGTCAAGTTGCGCCGCCGTGTTTACCCGGAACAAATTTTCTGCGGCACCGGTTCAATTAGCAAAAGCACACATCACTCAATCACTACCCCGGGCATTACTGGTTAATTCCGGCAATGCGAATGCCGGTACCGGTGAAAAAGGCATGAAGAATGCCATCCTGTGTTGTGAACTGCTGGCAGATACGCTCGGCTGTGACGCGTCAGAAGTTCTGCCATATTCTACTGGCGTCATCGGGGAACAATTACCGGTGCACAAATTTGAAGCTGCAATTCCCGACTGTTTGAAGAATCTCAGTGCCGATGCGGATACCTGGGTACGCGCCGCAAAGGCAATAATGACTACCGATACTGTCCCGAAACTGCTGTCGAGGAAGCTAGATATCGCCGGAAGTGAAGTATGTATCACCGGCATGGCAAAAGGGGCCGGCATGATTCGTCCTGACATGGCGACCATGCTTGCCTTCATTGCCACCGATGCGAATATTGAGCGAGCAGCGCTCCAACAATTACTCAACGCCGCTGCAGAGATTTCATTTAATCGCATTACCGTTGATGGTGACACTTCGACCAATGATGCCTGCACCTTGCTGGCAAGCGGAGCGGTGTATATGCAGCCGATCACATCCGGCAGTAAAGAATATACTCAATTCTCTACTGTTCTGACTGAATTGATGCAGGATCTGGCGCAGGCCATCATACGTGATGCAGAAGGCGCGACAAAATTCATTACGATCAATGTTGCCGGAGGTGAATCAGAAGATGACTGTCTGGCTGTTGCCTATACCGTCGCCGAATCACCTCTGGTCAAAACGGCATTGTTTGCATCAGACCCGAACTGGGGCCGTATACTGGCGGCCGTAGGCCGTGCACCGGTCAGTTCACTGGATATCAGCCAGGTGAACATATTACTAAATGGTGTTGCCATCGTAACAGCAGGAGAACCTGATCCGGTGTATACAGAAGATGCAGGGGTAGAGGCGGTAACCGGTGCAGATATTACAGTCGACATAAAATTGGGTAGTTCAGCAGAAGCGGTAACAGTATGGACATCAGATTTGAGCCATGAGTATGTTCGTATTAATGCGGAGTACAGGACGTAAAAGAAAGAAGACGGAGGACTAAAGACTAAAGATGAAAAAACAAATGTGATTTTGATAGTCCTTAGTCCTTAGTCTTTAGCCTTATTCCTCTGTATTTTTGATCCAGTAGCTTGACCTGTTGCAGCAGAGATTCCAGCGAAGCATTATTTTCAATAATGTCATCTGCTATATTTATTCGTTCTTCATCACAGGCCTGTGCTGCCATAATTGATTCAATCTGATCGTCACTTAGGCCGTTACGCTGTTTAATCCATGCGATTCTTTTTTCTCTATCCGCCGTCACGACCAGTACACGGTCTACAAGTTCGGTAAAGCCGGTTTCCACCAGCAGGGGGATCACGAGTATGCAATAGGGTGAACGGACTTTCTGTACGGCCAGTGCCATAGCGGCCCTTACTGCGGGGTGGAGTATCGTTTCCAGTTTATTGCGTGCTGTTTCGTTTCTGAAGACTTTATTGGAAAGTGCCCTGCGGTCAATAGTGCCATCGGCATTAAGAATATCTTCGCCAAAATGCTCAGTGATAGCATCAAAGCATTTCTGTCCCGGCACGCTTATCTGGTGAACAATTTCATCGGCATCGATGACGTCTATAGCAAGGGAAGAAAAATAATTTGCTACGGTCGTTTTGCCACTGCCGATACCGCCTGTCAGGCCAATTCGTAGCATCGCATTACTTACTCGATACCAGCAAACTGCAGATAGCCGTCTATAATTTGCTGACCCCAGAGCAAGGCGATAAATCCGGCTATTGATAAATAGGGGCCGAATGGAATGGGCAGTTGCCTGTCTCGGCCAAGTATCAATATTCCCAGTATTCCTGTCACAGCGCCTACCAGTGAAGACAGTAATATTACCAGTGGTAGCATCTGCCATCCCAACCAGGCGCCGATCAGGGCGAGCAATTTAAAATCTCCGTAGCCCATACCTTCCTTGCCGGTAAGCAGCTTAAATACCTGGTAAACGAGCCATAGCGAAAGATAACCCGCGGCTGCACCGTAAAGTGAAGAATGGATGTCAGTAATCAGCCCCTGGCTATTGACCAGCAGTCCCAGCCAGAGTACCGGTAGCAGTAGTTTGTCCGGCAGCAGTTTATGGTCGAAATCAATAAAGCTTAATGCGATAAGACTCCAGACCAGAATAAGCAGAAAAGGCAGGGCGAGCGTGGGTCCGTATGACCAGGCGACCAGCCCGCTCAATATAGCCGTTAGAACTTCAACCACCGGGTATCTTGGCGAAATACGTGCACCGCATTCCGAACACTTGCCACGCAAAAGGAGATAACTGATTACAGGTATGTTCTCTAGCGCGGTAATCAGATGCCCGCAGGCAGGGCAGTGAGAACGTGAGGTGAAAATATTTTCAGGAGGTGGACTTTCCTGCTTATCTGTGGGTACTGGCTCAATTTCGAGGAATTCTTTGCACTCAGTCCGCCACTCATGCTGCAGCCTGAGCGGTATTCGATAAACAACAACATTGAGAAAGCTGCCAACGAATAAACCCAACAGAGATATGCTGCTGATCAGAACAGCATGGTTCTCAAACAGGCTAAGCACATCAGTAAACATGAAGCAGAAGCTTTCCAGAGAAATGGGCCAGCTGTCTTGTTAGAATACGGCAGCCATTTTAAAGATAGGCAGATACATCGCAACTACCATGGTACCGATTAATCCACCAAGGAAAATCATAATAAATGGCTCAAGCAGGCTTGTCATGGCATCTACTGCATCATCAACCTCCTGCTCATAAAAGTCGGCAACCTTGTTTAACATGGTATCCAGCTCACCGGATTCCTCACCGATTGCTACCATCTGTAATACAAGGTTTGTAAAGACACCCGTTTCAGACATGGCCGGTTCCAGATGTGTACCGGTGCTCACTTCAGCTCGAACATCCATCACTGCTTCGTAATAAACACGGTTGCCAGAAGCACCCGCTACAGAAGCCAGAGCATCTACCAACGGCACACCCGCAGCAAACATGGTCGCCAGTGTGCGGGAAAATCGTGCAATGGTTCCTTTTTTTATAATATCCCCAAGGACGGGTATTTTCAATAAAATCCTGTCCATGGTGTGCTGCATTTTTTCAGAACGTTTGTAGGCCGCAGCTAGCAGTATCACTCCACCAATCATGATTCCAAATATGATGTACCAGTAGTCCTGAAAGAAATAGGAGACGGCAACTACTGCTGCAGTCAGGGCTGGCAGGTCAGCACCAAACCCGGAAAAGAGGCTCTCAAACTGTGGGATTACGAATATCATTAAAATAGCAGTAACAACAATAGAAACAACCAGAATTGATGCAGGGTAAAACATTGCAGATTTTATTTTACTCTTAATGGCTTCTGTTTTTTCTTTGTAGGTGGCAATTTTATCCAGCAGAGATTCCAGGGTACCTGACTGTTCGCCAGCTTCTACAAGGTTTGTAAACAGTTCGTCATAATGCAGCGGAAATTTCCCCAGAGCGGCTGCCAGACTGGTGCCGGATTCGACATCCAGGCGAATTGCCGTGAGCTGATCTTTCATGCTGGGGTTGTCATGACCATTGGCCACAATATCGATAGATTGGGCGATAGGGATGCCGGCAGCAATCATTGTCGCAAGCTGGCGGCTAAAGACTGTTATATCCTTAGTGGTTATTTTCCGGGCACGGGAAAATAAATCTTTCGGTTTTTTTCGAATCTTTCCGGGCTTAATGCCCTGGCGGCGCAAGGTGGCACCAATATACGTGGGGCTTTGCCCCTCCATCTCTCCCTTTACTTTCTTACCGGACCGATTAACACCATTCCAGAGAAATATCTGGGCCTTTTTTTTGTTCGCTACTGGTTTCTTAGCCACTAGTGCTCCTTCAACCTGATAATGGCAGGTTCAGTTAATTTGTCAAAGCTCATGGCAAGGTGTGCCTCGCAGGCAATAGTTATTTCCTTGTCAAGAGGCGCAACGTAGTCCATGGGTGTTGACAAGCTAACCCAAAGGGCGTCCCTGTGATGTCTCGCAACTTCGTTCCAGAGCTTGCCAAGGGAATAACCATTACCTTCACACTGCGCCTTGCTGCGAGATACCACAGGGACACTGAACCCGTAATTATAAGGTTGAAGGAACACTAGTTGTTTGTCACCCTTTCAATTTCTTCGAGGCTAGTCAGTCCCTGTCGCATTTTGACCAGTCCAGCCTGTCGGAGGTTAGTATGACCTTCTTCCTCAGCCAGCCTGTTTATATCGGCTTCGGTAGCGCCTTTCATTATTAGCTCGGCCATAGTATCGGAGAGTGGCAGCAACTGGAAAATCCCTAGACGCCCCTTGTAGCCATTTGTGCAGTTATCACAGCCTTTTGGTTCATATATTTCTAAACTTTCGAGTTCATCCGGCTTAAAGCCTGCAGTTGTTAAAACGTTTTCCGGGTATTCCTTCTTTATTTTGCACACTGTGCACAGGCGACGGGCCAGGCGCTGGGCAATAATAAGATGGACCGAAGACGCAATATTGAATGCAGGAACCCCCATATTTATCAACCTTGTAAGGGTTGAGGGGGCGTCATTGGTATGCAAAGTGGAGAGTACTAAATGCCCTGTTTGGGAGGCTTTAACTGCAATTTCAGCCGTCTCAAGATCTCGAATTTCGCCGACCATTATAATGTCAGGGTCCTGGCGCAGGAATGAGCGCAGTGCGGTGGAGAATAGCAGGCCTGCTTTCTCATTAATCTGCACCTGGTTTACGCCGGTCAGGTTGATTTCCACCGGGTCTTCAACTGTAGAGACATTTTTTTCATCCGAATTGAGCATTCTCAGGGCAGTGTAGAGTGTTACCGTTTTACCGCTGCCCGTCGGTCCTGTTACCAGTACCATACCATCCGGACGCCCAATAGCTTCGACGTATAGTTCTTTTTGTTCCGGCTCAAAGCCAAGATTTTCTACCCCTACGGTCGTGGCAGATGGGTCCAGGACGCGAATAACCACTTTTTCCCCATACATGGTTGGACAGGTACTGACACGAAAATCGATAGAGCGATTTTTCGACAACCGCATTTGCATGCGGCCATCCTGTGGAATGCGGCGTTCGGCGATATCGAGTTTAGAGAGAATTTTAATACGGGCTGCCAGGCGTCTGGCCATAGCAGGTGGAGGGGAGCTAATGACATTTAATACACCATCAACCCGGTAGCGTATTCTGAATATTTTTTCGTATGGTTCGATATGGATGTCTGATGCGCCAATATTAACCGCATCAAGAATTACCTTATTCACAAAGCGAACTACAGGGGCATCTGCCTGTGCTTCATCCGCTGCTGCTGCGCCTCCTTCTTCCTCAGTATCGCCTATATCGATTTCATCCAGATCCTGGCCTGCCAGGTCGGCCAGTGATGTATCAGCCTTATCTAGTGTTACATCAATCAGTTTTTCCAGTTTGACCGGTTCAGCGACGATGGCCTCAACAGCAGTTCCTGTACTGAAGCGGATTTCATCCAGTACGGCAAGATTCGTGGGGTCGGAGACAGCAACGTAGAGTTTGTTGCCACGTTTCTGAATGGGCAGGACATGGTGTTTGCGAATAATTTTTTCGCTCAATAGTCCCGCTTCCAGGTCTTCAGGGTCGAGTGCCTGGACATCAATCAGCGGCAGGCCATACTCTTCAGCAGCATTGAAGCAGATGTCTGTATTTTTAGAGGGCTTCTTTTCTATTGCTGCGGAAAAAAAAGATTTCTTTTTTCCTTCAACGCTCTTTAGTAGTTGTAGTACTTCATCTTCGAAGAACACACCATTGCCTACCAGCCGAAGTGGCAGGCCTGAAAGTGTCATTGCAGTGGCGGGAGTAGACATATGTTTATCAGTATAGCTTTATTTTTCCAATAGTTTTCACGTCTTTGTAAGACTTTATCAGATAGTAGATGAGATTTACCAGTTAGCCAACTGTTTTTTAAGGATTTTTTAACTATTTTACAAAACCTACAGGAAAGCTGACGAGTGGGCAAGATATTTTAATCAAAAGGTATCAGGCCTGTTTCCTATAGATCGAACCAGGGCTACGGGAAAATTCCTGCACGTTGGCGCTTGCTATAGTTAGTTATAACAATAGCAGTTATTTCCAGAATTGCAGTCGTAAACTTGACAATATTTCATACAATATCTATTGTTCTACAAAACAGAACGATATTAATGCAGCCGTCAACCGTAAAATTTCCCATGCTCGATGTATTCAATGGCCTGATTACCTCAAAAGTACGCGCCCGTATCTTGATGCGACTTTTTTTAAACCCGGATCAGGACGCGTATCTGCGTGAACTGGCCAAGGAGTTTGAAGTATCCCCGAGCCAGATCAAGGAAGAACTCGATAACATGAGTGAAGTAGGCCTGTTAAGCAGTGAGAGAAGTGGTCGCCAGATTAATTACTCTGCCAATACCGGGCACAGCCTGTTCCCGGAATTACATTCAATGGTCAGGAAGGCGATGGGAATGGACAGAATTCTGGACAGTATCATCAGGCGACTGGGAAATTTGCAACAGGCTTTCGTGATTGACGATTATGCAGAAGGGAAGGATAGTGGTCTGATAGATCTGGTTCTGGTCGGTGAAATAAATTCGGCAAATCTCGAGGATCTTGTCAGGAAGACTGAAAGCTATGTCCAGTGCAAGATCAGGACTCTTGTTTTCACACCTGAAGAGTTTAAGAAAAATTCACTGCTCATACAGAACAGGCCGGTTCTTTTGCTCTGGGATGACAAAGGGGAACGGTAACTACCATGAAGAAAAGTACAATTGCCAATAAAGAAAACAGGATTTCTGATAACGATGTGGTCCTTATCACCAGGGCACAAGCCAGGTCATTAAGCAGATGAACTTATTCTGAGGCACACACATTGAAAAAAGCGACAAGTTAATATTTTGAAAGCAATATTGTTAAAACTTCTACCTGCAACGATTCAGGGAAGAATTCAACATAGCCAGGATCTGCGGGACATTTTTACCAATACAGGCTGGTTGTTTGCCGACAAAATTGTGCGCATGGGCATAGGTGTGTTTGTCGGCATATGGGTCGCCCGATATCTTGGCCCGGAAATGTTTGGCCTGCTTAACTATGCAATGGCATTTGTTGCACTATTTGGCGTTGTTGCCAGTCTGGGTTTTAGCGGACTGGTGGTACGTGAACTGGTAAGTCAGCCAGAAAATACAAATACAATATTAGGATCAGCTTTTTTACTGCAGTTCCTGTCAGGGATTCTGGCATATATACTTGTCGTAGTTACTGTCATTCTGCTTCAGCCAGAGAACGATTTGCTGCGTCTGATCGTCATGGTTTTGGGACTTACCCTGGTATTTAAAGCATCTGAAATTATTAAGTACTGGTTTGAATCCCAGGTAATGTCGAAATATACCATCTGGGTGGAGACTGGTGCATTTCTACTTATGTCAGCCGTACAGGTTCTATTGATCCTGTATCAGGCTCCCATTATGGGGTTTGTGTGGGTGACAGTGGCAAGTAGTTTATCAGTGTTCATCGGATTATTTGCTGTGTACTTCTGGCGGGCAGGGGGAAGTTGCACCTGGAAATTTAACTTTCAGCGAAGCAAAGCCCTGTTAAGAGACAGTTGGCCATTGTTATTTACTGGAATGGCAATTATTGTCTATATGCGTATTGATCAAATTATGCTGGGGCAAATGCTTGGTAACAGTGCCGTTGGTGTATACAGTGCTGCTGTGCGCATTAGTGAGGTATGGTATTTCATACCAATGGCCATAGCCACATCAGTATTCCCGTCAGTAATAAAGCAAAAAGTTGAGAGTGAGAGTAAATATATTGCTTCTTTCCAGAAACTTTTCAACATGATGGTCACGTTAGGTATTGCAGTTGCAATACTGGTAAGTTTTTTCTCTGACTGGATAGTTACATTCTTATTCGGTTCAGAATATGCGGATGCAGGCCCTGTTCTCGTAGTACTTATCTGGTCAGGAGTATTCGTATCACTGGGAATCGTCAGCAGCATGTGGCTTGTGAATGAAAATCTTCAAAAACTTTTTTTGTACAGGTCTATGGCAGGTGTTGTGGTAAATATTATTTTGAATTTATCCCTGATTCCATTGATAGGCGTTACAGGTGCAGCGATTGGCACCCTTATGTCTCATTTTGTCGCGGCCTATATGTTTGATCTATTCAATAAGAAAACCAGGGCTATATTCAAAATGAAATCCCGCGCATTCTATTCGTACTTTCCTGTAAAAGGCAGGGAGGGGTAGGTGTGCTGAATAATCTGGTGTTCAGCCCCCCCCCCCCTCTCTCTCCAGGGTTTGGCTGCCAGTCAGGAGCAGTTTGATCCAGGGCGTAATGAATCATCACAAATATGAAACCTTCTTCCCCTGACCAGTTGCTTCTTATGTCTGTGGGTTGAGTCAGACAGATACTGATTAAGGCACCCTTACCTTTAATTTTTTCAGGCAGTAAAGAGGTTTCAAAGATGTGTCTGTACAGGGTAATGTAAGGAGAGTTCCGGTGGCAGAATTGCAGTCGGGTGGTCGGGTGGCTGGGGTGGGGGGGTG
>JBLYYR010000291.1:0-23236 GCA_048550195.1 Arenicellales bacterium | reverse complement strand
TTATGGATAGATCAGATTGCATGCAAGATTGTTCATATCAAGGCAAGAATTGCACGGCCGTTCAATGACATCCTGTCATCACGGCACTTGTATGTCCATATACATCGTAATAGCAAGCTATTGCGATGATTCTTAACGCAGAGATGGACGATTTTGGATGTGAGATGAATATTCATGAATTAATAGAGGTGCCCTTAAGTCGTAGCAGATTAAATTCAGCAATATACGACAGGGTTAAGTCCTTTTATTTGTTATGATTGTGTAGCCCAATGAATGACCGTACTACGCACTGCTGATGCCACAATAAATTATACGATTTCCAATGAATAAACCCCCGGTAACCATACGTAGACGCGAAATTCCAGCAGGCAAAAAGCTGGATGAAAACCTGCCGCCTTTGCTAAATAGAATCTACCTGGCAAGAAATATCTCCAGCACAACTGAACTCGACTATGGCCTGAAACATCTCCCTTCGCCTTTTCTGATGAAAGGAATGGAGAAGGCAGTATCGCTGCTTGCTGAGGCGATCAACACTGAGCAGAAGGTTATGGTAATCGGTGATTTTGATGCCGATGGTGCGACATCCACTGCCGCGATGATGAAAGGTCTGTGTGCGATGGGCGCTAAACAGGTTTTTTTCCTGATCCCGGACAGATTCAAATTTGGTTATGGTCTGACGCCTGAGATCGTTGAAGTGGCTGCACAGCAGAACCCCGAGCTGATTATTACTGTGGATAATGGAATTGCCAGTATTGACGGTGTCGCCAGAGCAAAAGATAAGGGCATGCGTGTACTGGTGACAGATCATCATTTACCCGGCGATGAGTTACCTGATGCTGATGCCATCATCAATCCCAACCAGCCGGGTGATGAATTTCCCAGCAAGAACATTGCCGGTGTAGGTGTCGCTTTTTATTTATTACTCGCTCTCAGGTCCAGGCTAAGAGACAGCGGCTGGTTTGCTGAAAAGGGATTAGCAGAGCCTAATCTTGCTGAACTGCTTGATCTCGTCGCTCTGGGGACAGTCGCTGATGTGGTGCCGCTGGACTATATCAACCGCATTCTGATCAAACAGGGTCTGGCACGTATCAATAACAGGCAGGCCTGTCCCGGTATCCTTGCCCTGATTGACGTGGCAAACCGAAAACCCGGCAACCTGACGGCGTCCGACCTGGGATTTGCTGTGGCGCCACGGCTGAATGCTGCCGGACGAATTGAAAACATGTCGATAGGCATAGAATGCCTGCTGGCTGAGGATAGTGAAAACGCCCATGAGATCGCAGTGCGTCTTGACAGCATAAATCAGGAGCGACGCAGTATTGAGGCTGAGATGAAAACACAGGCCCTGAATGACCTGAATAAGATTCATCTTGATGATGTAACTGATATGCCCGTCGGTCTCTGCATTTATGACCGGAACTGGCATCAGGGTGTCATTGGTATCCTTGCTGCAAGAATCAAGGAACGCTTTCATCGCCCGGTGATAGCCTTTGCTCCTGCTGGTGAAGAACAGGAAGGACTGAAAGGCTCTGCCCGTTCAATTCCAGGGCTGCATATTCGAGACGTACTGGATGCAGTGGCAACTAGATATCCCGGGCTGATCACAAAATTTGGCGGACATGCTATGGCTGCGGGTTTGTCTTTGCCGCATGAAAATTACAAATCATTCGGCCATGCTTTTAATGAAGAAGTGGAGCGCCAGCTTGGGAGTATGGCACTGGAAAAGGTGTTGATTACGGATGGTGAACTGGCATCTACTGAGATGGATATTAGTACTGCCATGTTGCTTCGCCAGGCCGGCCCCTGGGGACAACTATTTCCTGAACCCTTGTTTGAAGGTGACTTTGATGTCATTGAAAGGCGAATTGTTGGTAAAAACCATTTAAAGATGCAGCTTTCTGCGGGCGCCATACCCATTGATGCGATCATGTTCAATATTCGAGAGGGTGATGAGGCGATGGCTCGTGGCATGGTGCATATCGTTTATAAACTGGATGTTAATGAATTTCGTGGCAGGAAGTCAGTACAGATGATGGTTGAACATATGCAGGGATGTTAAAAAATACCTGAGAACTTTTTGTGATTTGTAAAGAATCTGGTAATGTTAATAAGCTTGAATATTGAGTCACAAAATATCATAAAATTATTTAATACAAGCCAGGCATTAATTTGTCAGGCACACATCTTTCTTTACCCAGGAGTTCTAATGAATAAAATTATTACCGCATCGCTTTTTGCCACACTATCCCTGTCTGCATTTTCTGCATTTAGTGATGAAACAGCAAGCAAAGCTACCGAAGAAGCTGCCAGCAAGGCGTCTTCCAGTATGAGTGATGAAATGACCGGCATGGCAAAGGAAAAAGGCAAAGAAATGGCCAATGAAGCCGCTGACAAGGCTACCGATATGGCAAAGGATCAGGCGAATGAAGCTGTAGATTCTGCCATGGGCAAAGGTAAGGAAAAGGCTGCTGATGCTGCAGATACAGCAAAAGACGCTACTGCCAAATAAAAGAACATTTTATTAAGAGCTTGTCAAGCAAGCCATGACTAGAGCATCATAGCTTGCTTGACACTTACTACTTACGTCAATTACAAAAAATCATCAGGAGAATAAAAAATGGCAGGAAAATTCGTCATAACCAAAGGCAAGGACAACAAGTTCTATTTCAATCTCAAGTCAAGCAATGGACAGGTGATACTCACCAGCCAGGGTTACAAGGATAAAAAAGGCTGTTTGAATGGTATTGAATCGGTAAAAAAGAATTCAACGGATGAAGCACGCTTTGAAGTTAAAAGCGCCAGTAATGGCAAAGATTACTTTGTGCTGAATGCTACCAATGGTCAGGTCATCGGAAAAAGCCAGATGTATAAATCGGGCAGCGGCTGCAGCAATGGTATGGAATCAGTCGCCAAAAACGCTGCTGATGCAGCGACATCAGATGAATCAGAATAGTATTTCTGCATAAATACTGCCAGGAGGCTCTCATGAAAGCCAAATACCTTATACCAGCATTGCTGCTGGCTGCCGGCTCTATGGGCCAGGCAAATGCTGCAACAGGCAAACCCAATATCCTCGTCATATGGGGTGATGATATTGGCCAGTCCAATATTTCCAACTACACACGTGGACTGATGGGCTACAAGACACCGAATATCGATCGTGTTGCTGAGGAAGGTATAGTTTTTACCGATTACTATGCTGAACAGTCCTGTACTGCTGGCCGCTCGTCCTTCATTACCGGCCAGAGTGTATTCCGTACCGGTCTCAGCAAGGTCGGCCTGCCTGGCGCAAAGGAAGGCCTGCAAGCCAAAGATCCTACTATTGCAGAAATGCTCAAGCCGCTGGGTTATGCTACTGGCCAGTTCGGTAAGAACCATCTTGGTGATCGTGACGAGCACCTGCCGACCAACCATGGTTTCGATGAGTTCTTTGGCAACCTCTACCACCTGAATGCAGAAGAAGAGCCTGAAAACGAGGACTATCCAAAGGATCCAGAATTTCGTAAGAAATTTGGCCCTCGCGGCGTAATTCATTCCTGGGCGAACAAGGACGGTACGCAGAAGATCACGGACACCGGCCCTCTAACAAAGAAGCGCATGGAAACGGTTGACGATGAAACCTCCGATCGTGCTATTGAGTTTATCAAGGAACAGCAGAAGGCCGGTAAGCCATGGTTCGTCTGGTGGAGCGGGACACGCATGCATTTTCGCACCCATGTGAAGAAGGAGTTGCGTGGCATCTCAGGCCAGGACGAGTATTCCGACGGTATGGTTGAACATGATATGCACATCGGCAAGTTTCTCAAGGCTCTGGATGAACTGAAGATTGCGGACAATACCATTGTCTTTTATTCAACCGATAATGGCCCGCACATGAATACCTGGCCTGACGCAGCGATGACGCCGTTCCGTGGTGAAAAGAACACCAATTGGGAAGGTGGCTGGCGTGTGCCAGCGATGGTACGCTGGCCGGGTCATATCAAGCCTGGTACGGTATCTAACGAAATCATGCACCACATGGACTGGATGCCAACATTTGCTGCGGCTGCCGGTAACGAGAACCTCAAGAAGGAGCTCCTGGCTGGCAAAAAGGTCGGTGGTAAAACCTTCAAAAATCACCTGGACGGTTACAACTTCCTGCCTTACCTGACGGGCAAAGCTGAGAAGGGCCCGCGCAAGGAGATTTTCTACTTCTCCGATGACGGTGACCTGTCAGCGCTGCGTTACCAGGACTGGAAAATAATCTTCCTTGAGCAGCGTGCAGAGGCCACCTTCCAGGCCTGGCGTGAGCCATTTGTGCCATTGCGTATACCATTGATTGTGAACTTGCGTCGTGATCCATATGAGCGTGGCATGGTGACGTCCAACACTTATGATGACTGGTTTCTGGACCGTGTCTACCTGCTTGTACCGGCACAGGCCTATGTTGCCAAGTTCCTTAAGACTTTCGTGGAATATCCACCAAGCCAGAAGGCCGCCAGCTTCAGCCTGGACCAGGTGATGGAGAAACTACAGGAAGGCGGAGGCTCTCACTAAGTAGAGTATCTCCCGGTAAATGCCGCCCTCGTGGCGGCATTTTTTATTCATCAATAAAAATGTTCAGATATGAGTATAAAAAAATATATCGCTTACGGGTTAGAGCCATTTATCGCTATCTGGCTGGGACTTTTTGCTGTCAATGCATTAGCATCTGGTACATCAGCCTTGCCGTCCTGGAACGATAATGCCTCCAGACAAAATATTATCAAATTCGTCGAGGCCGTAACTAATAAATCCAGCCCGGATTTTGTCCCTGCTGCTGAACGCATCGCCGTCTTCGATAATGACGGTACTTTATGGTCGGAAAAACCGGTTTACTTTCAGCTATTGTTCGCTATAGATCGCGTCAAGATGCTGGCACCGAAACATCCGGAGTGGAAAACTACTCAGCCGTTCAAAGCAGTGCTTGATAACGATATGGACGCACTGGCTGGCTCAGGCGAAAAAGGTCTGCTGGAACTGGTTATGGCTACGCATGCAGGCAATACGACTGAAGAATTTTCTCGCAGTGTCACGGACTGGCTGGCTAGTGCAAAACACCCCCGTTTTAAACGTCCTTATAATGAACTTGTCTATCAACCCATGCTGGAGGTATTGAGCTACCTGCGTGATAACGGTTTCAAGACCTTCATCGTTTCCGGTGGCGGCATAGAATTCATACGCCCGTGGGTAGAAGCGGTTTACGGCATACCCCCGGAACAGGTAATAGGCAGCAGTATCAAGACAAAATACGAGATGCGTGATGGCAAACCAGCGCTCGTGAGACTACCGGAGATCAACTTCATCGACGACAAGGAAGGCAAGCCTGTTGGCATTAATCAGCACATTGGACGCCGCCCGATTGCGGCCTTCGGCAATTCAGATGGCGATCTGCAGATGCTGCAATGGACAGCAGCAGGAAAGGGCAAGCGCTTGATGGTAATCGTTCACCATACCGATGCCGATCGTGAGTGGGCCTATGATAAAGACAGCCATGTAGGCAAACTTGACAAAGCACTTCAGGAAGCGAGTCAGCGCAACTGGACAGTGGTTGACATGAAAAAGGACTGGAATCTTGTTTATCCAAAGCAGTAACGTGAGATGACAACTGATAGGAAGTCCGTCTCACTTGTACTTGGCAGTGGCGGTGCGCGAGGTCTGGCACATATCGGTGTCATTCAATGGCTGGAAGAGAATGGCTACGAGATCAAGTCGATCTCTGGCTGCTCCATGGGCGCACTTATTGGAGGCATCTACGCAGCTGGCAAGCTGGATACCTTTGAGCAGTGGGTACGCTCCATCACAAAACTGGAGATTGTAGCGTTACTTGACCTTTCCTGGGGCAAGAGCGGGCTGGTAAAGGGTGACAAAATCATCAATACGCTGGTTGATCTTGTCGGCAACCAGAAAATCGAAGACCTGCCTGTCAGTTTTACAGCCGTAGCCGTCGATATAAAACATGAAAAAGAAATCTGGATCAATTCAGGCAGGTTGTTCGATGCCATCAGGGCATCAATATCGCTGCCGCTGTTCTTTACGCCCTTTGACTACCATGGAAGTCTGCTGATTGATGGGGGTGTACTGAACCCGGTACCCATTGCACCGACCTTCGGTGACTATACTGACCTGACCATTGCAGTGAATCTGGGTGGGCCGCCGGCCGAGATAGACAATCATCAGGTAGGAATAAGTGAAATCCCGCCGGTGCAGGATTCGTTGATACAGCAAAACATAAACCACTTCATAAAAAGTCTGCAGCAATCTGCAACAAAGAGTACCGCTGGAAAAGACTGGGATGTTTATGATGTCGCCATGCAGGCGTTTGAAGCAATGCAAAGTACCATTGCCCGGGCAAAACTGGCAGCTTATCCACCAGACCTGACAATCAATATCGCAAGGAATGTCTGCAGAACGCTGGAGTTCGACAGGGCAGATGAAATGATCAAACTGGGCTATAGCAAAATAAGGCAGGTTCTGTCCTGATAAAAGGGCCAGATGATTACTTGGCAGGTACACTTAGACCAAAATCAACACTACTCACTACTCACTACTCACTACTCATAGAGGAATAAAAAATGTCAATAACAAAAAAACTCGCTGCTGAATATTTAGGCACATTCTGGCTGGTACTTGGCGGCTGTGGCGCTGCGGTACTCGCAACCGGTTACCCTGATGTCGGTATCGGCTGGTTAGGTGTGTCACTGGCATTTGGACTGACCGTACTGACTATGGCGTTCGCTATTGGCCATATATCCGGTTGCCATCTGAACCCTGCCGTGTCACTTGGCTTATGGGCAGGAGGTCGATTTGATGCCTCTGAGCTGGTGCCCTATATTCTGGCCCAGGTGGCCGGGGGAATAACTGCGGGCGCAGTGCTGTACATGATCGCTACCGGCAAAGCCGGCTTTGATGTCACTGCCGGTTTTGCATCAAATGGTTATGGAGAACACTCTCCTGGTGGTTATAGTCTGAATGCTGCATTGATTACCGAAATCGTCATGACGTTCATGTTCCTGATTATTATTCTGGGTGCAACAGACAAACGTGCACCTCAGGGCTTTGCACCCATTGCCATTGGTCTGGGCCTGACATTGATCCACCTGATCAGTATTCCGGTTACCAATACCTCGGTAAATCCGGCACGCAGCACCGGTGTAGCCCTGTTCGCCGGTGACTGGGCTATTTCTCAACTGTGGTTGTTCTGGCTCGCACCGATCATTGGCGCTATCATCGCCGGTATAATTTACCGCTGGTTAGGCAGTGATGAGTCTTGATCAGACACCGGTTTAACGTTAACGAATATATTTTAAAATTATGGAGAATTAAGTATGGCTGATACAGCAGGAACGACAAATGTGGTCAACCAGGTTACAGAAATATTAGATCCCGGAAAAGCGGCTGTATACCTGGATATGGGCATGGATCTCGCGGTGCAATATGGCTTAAAGCTGCTTGCCGCCATTGCCGTATTCATTATAGGTAAAATGGTTGCAAACTGGGTTAAGAAGCTTGTCACCCGGGTAATGAAAAAAGGTGGCCTCGATCAGATCATTATCGGCTTCTCCAGCAACATCGCCTACATCGCCATGATGGCCTTTGTCATCGTAGCGGCACTAGGACAACTTGGTATCCAGACCACATCCTTTATCGCCATATTGGGTGCCGCCGGTCTGGCTATCGGCCTGGCGCTACAGGGCTCTCTGGCCAATTTTGCCGCCGGCTTCCTGATGATTATTTTTCGACCCTTCAAGGTCGGTGATGTCATTGAAGCAGCCGGTGTTACCGGTAAGGTGAATGCAATCCATATCTTCACCACCACGCTGACTACTCCTGATAACAAAACTATCATTATCCCGAATGCAAAACTCGGTGGAGACAACATCATCAACTATTCTACCCAGGAGACGCGCCGTGTCGACCTGACTGTGGGTGTTGCCTATGACGCAGACCTGAAACAGGTTCGCAACATTCTGGAAGATATCGTCAGTAAGGACAGCAGGGTACTCTCTGATCCCGAGCACCAGATTGCGGTTTCAGAACTGGCCGATAATAGCGTTAATTTTGTTTTTCGTATGTGGGTGAAAAGTGCAGATTACTGGGATGTGTTTTTCGAGACCAATGAGCTAATCAAGACCCGCTTTGATGATGCCGGTATCGGTATTCCATTCCCTCAACGGGATGTCCACCTGTACGAGCACAAAGCAGCCTGATACCAGGATCATAGTGAGTCTGGTGACATCCTTATTGTAGGTGTGAATTTCTTCACACATTAAAAGGCTTGTTGAGAGGTTCTTGTGTGAATTCATCGCACCTGAGGATAATTAATCCAATGCACCTTTATAGGACTCCATGGGCCTGTGTAAATGAAGGAATACGTCAAACTAGCGCTATTTGTTTGTCCTGAGTCAGAATCAGACCTGATCAAGCGGGTCATTGAAAATCCCTATGGCGTTAAAGTCAGCTGGATAGCGGTAGATCGACTTGAAGAAAATCTGCCATCTATCCTGAATGGTGCTGACCATGTGGTCGTTAGCGGTGATCTTTCTTGCGTAAAACTCGTATTGAGGCTTTCAATTGAGTATGGCTTCTGTGTAGGTTTAATCCCGCAGAAAGGACACTCTGACCTCGCCAGTAGTTATGGTATTCCCAGTGATTACGAAGAGGCAATGGAAATTGCCCTGCAAAGTAACGGGCATGACATTGATATTGTCTTTTGCAATGGTGAAATATTGCTTTATAAGGCAACTTTTGGTCGCCTTCCATTGCTGGATGCCTCACGGAAGTCAAGTCGCTGGGCAATGGCCTGGAATGCGCTAAAACGTTTTATCGGTCTCAAGCTACTTAAGTTTACTTTTGTTACGAATAATGGCAGAGAAATCAATACAGCTGCCTGTGGCGGAATGCTAATCCAGCAGCATGGAGGCAATATTGCCTCCAGAAGAATCGCCCAGGACAGCTCAGCCAACGATGAAATGGTTGCTTTGATTGTTAGCGCGCCACTTTCAATCTTTGACTATCTTAAATTTCTGTTGCAGGTAATATTTTCATCGAAAGATAGCAAGAAGTTACCTGACACTATTGGTCTGCTAAAGAGCAAGAGCATCAGAGTTGAATCTGAGGAACCTCTCGAAGTTACTATTGATGGTGAATGGCGTACACAGACCCCGATAGTGTGTGAGGTTTTGAATAAAGCCGTAAGGATACACACCGGCGAGGAATATAGTCTTGCTCTAAAAGGTTCTCAGACACAGAAAGAAACGCTTAATATTCGTAATCTTCCTTCAGGAAAAGATGAAATAGGCATGGCGGGTAAAAAATCATTGCCATTCTTTTCATATGCCTCGGAAGAACGCTTTCGCGACCTGTTTCAGGCTTTGCGTGAAGATGCAGCAACAAATTCCAGCTATCTTATCCTGATGCTGCTCAGTACTCTGCTGGCAACGATCGGCCTCTATCAGGATAGTGCTGCTGTTGTTATTGGGGCAATGCTTCTGGCCCCGTTAATGACACCAATTATTTCACTTTCAATGGGCTTGCTGCGCCGGGACATTAACATGTCTCGAAGATCATCAATCAAAATAATCCTGGGTGTCGCAATCGCACTTCTGTCAGCAGCCCTGTTTACACGCATTTTTCCGCACAAACCGGTTACGGTAGAAATGCTGGCGAGGCTGAATCCTACTTTGCTTGATCTTGGTGTGGCTATATTTGCAGGCATAGCCGGAGCCTATACCAAAGCCTATAAAGAAATGCTCTCCAGCCTGGCAGGTGTTGCCATTGCAGTGGCGCTTGTGCCGCCGCTGGCGGTTGCCGGTATCGGCCTGGGCCGGCTGGATTTAGAATTCTTTTCACAGGCTTTTTTGCTGTTCTCAACCAACCTGATAGGAATTCTTCTTGCTGCGTCATTCACATTTAGAATACTGGGTTATTCGCCCGCTGTGCGTGGAAAAGCGGGCATACGGCTGGTCATGCTTATTATGTTTCTCATTGCGATACCACTCTATTTATCTTATGACGATATCGTGAACAAAATTGTCATGGAAAAAAATTGGAAGCATGAACGTTTTCTGGTTAATGGAAAATATATAATCATACAGAAAGCGCTACTATCTACTCACAAGAATAAGGAAATTATGACCGTGGATATCCTTGCGCGTGAACAACTGACACGGGATGACTTGACAAGTTTAAGAAAAAAGATAGAGAACAATTTTTCCAGGAAACTCATTATTCGTGCAAGAATAATCTATATACCCTGATGCATGCTATGACAAAAAAATCGATAACAAAAAAATCGATAATGCTGGCAGTTTTATTTCTTGCCCTGCTACTCGCAGGAGGTTGTGACCGCCAGTCGGAAATTCAGGCTAGCGGGGAAGTTATTAAACTGGGGGTAATAGGACCATTTAGTGGTGAGGACAGGGCAAAAGGCCAGGATGGACGAAGAGGTGTCGAAACGGCAATGAGCCTGCACCCCTTATTGCAAAATGGTGACAAAATTGAACTGCTTATTGAAGATGATCAGAACAAGCCTTCATTGACTGTAAACGCATTGATCAGACTGGCTACTGAAGAGCAGGTGTCTGCCATAATCCTAATGTCGACGACAGCCTCGGCTCTGGAAATAAGATCTACAGCGAATGAATTACAAATACCGGTGTTGGCAATGGTTGCCACACATCCGGATGTAACGAAGGAAAATAATTATATCAGCCAGCTGTGTTTCGATAATGTCTTTCAGGCTGCTGTTGCGGCACTGTTTGTTATGGATGAATTACTGATAGACCGGGTTGTTGTGTTCACAAACCCGGATAGCCAGTATTCATCAACATTAACGACAGAATTTATACGAAAATATCAGTCTGTCAGTGGTCGTATTGTGGATACCGTACTAGTAGCGCCGGATGTTGATTACAGGACGAAGCTGGAGGAGCTTCGTGACAAGGGCACTGAACTGCTTTATTTACCAGTTAAAGCTAAAGAGGTGATTACCATTGTAAAAGCCGCCCGGAAACTCAACTGGTACCCGGTAATTATGGGTAGTGATGGGCTAGTCGCTACAGTTATCTCTGACTATGCAGAAGATGCAGGCCTGCTGGAAGGGCTTTATGCCATCGATTTTTTTGCAGATAATGATATCCTGATTGAGAGGGCATCATTTTTGAAAAAAATAAGGAAAGCCTACAAAGCTAGCCATAAAGAAGAAGCGACAAGCTACACGGGGTTAGGCTTTGAGGGATATACGATTGTTCATAATGCGATGAATCGCTGCACAGATCCAGGAGACAGGACATGTATCAATCGACTGTTACGCAAAACAAAAAATTTTGAAGGTCTGGCCGGCAAGATTTCAATCAATGAGAATGGCAAGGCCAGTCGTCCTCTTGTCGTCAATACAATCAGGGGTGGAGAAACAAAATTCATTGTAAAGGTGTATTAGGAGGCGGCATGTTAGAATCTGTAGTCTGGAAGAGCAGGTCTCCACTGTCGGTGTAGCTGCCCAGCCTGAATTATTTCAAACCTTATCGAGTCATGTAAACTGAACTATGCAAGAACTGGAAGACTTTGTCGGTAACACCCCTTTAGTGAGACTAAAGCATCTCAATGAGGGGGGAAATAACACCATTTTGGTCAAACTCGAAGGCAACAATCCTGCCGGATCTGTCAAGGACCGGCCCGCCCTGAACATGATCGCTGCTGCAGAGGCGCGGGGTGAGATCAGGCCGGGTGATACCTTGATTGAAGCAACCAGCGGAAACACAGGCATCGCGCTTGCCATGGTGGCTGCCGTCAAGGGCTATCACATGATCCTGATCATGCCTGAACACATGAGCGCCGAGCGTGTCGTCAGTATGACAGCCTATGGCGCTGAGATTATTTTTGTCAGCCGTGAAGCGAGCATGGAAGGGGCACGTGACCTGGCGCTCGAGATGCAGGCTGCGGGCAAAGGAAAGGTGTTGGACCAGTTTTCAAACCCGGATAACCCGAATGCCCATTACAGGACTACTGGACCGGAAATCTGGCGGGATACCGAGGGCAGCATTACCCATTTTGTATCTTCTATGGGCACTACCGGCACTATAATGGGAACATCACGATATCTGAAAGAAATGAATCCTGACATTGAAATTGTCGGTGTGCAGCCGACTGATGGTTCCGCTATTCCCGGTATACGCCGCTGGCCAAAAGAATATCTACCATCAATATTTAAAGCAGATAAAGTAGATCGGACTATGGATGTCAGTCAGCAGCTGGCAGAAGATACCACGCGCTTGCTGGCGCGAAGGGAGGGCATATTTGCCGGCATCTCTTCGGGTGGGGCTGTGGCGGCTGCGATAGAGTTATCACGCGAAATAGAAAATGCTGTAATCGTCACCATTATTTGTGACCGCGGTGACCGCTACCTTTCTACAGGGATATTTCAGGATCAATCCACATGAATATTATGTACCTTGATATCGCGACCATTCCTGATTTTGAACTGGGTGCCCGCCTGTACAATCTGCATGATCTATCAGAAAAAGATATTGCCCGGGTCATGTTTACAAAAGGCAGAGAAAAGGGCGGTAATTCGGAAGAATTGAGCCTAAATCTGCAGCAGGTATCAGCGATATCTATACTCCTGCAGGATGATGAAGGCATAAGTCTGCAAACTTCAGGCGGTTCTCAAGTTGATGAACTTCATCATTTGCAGTTTCTGACATCCATCATTGATCAGCATAAACCGGAAATAGTGATATGGGACAGCCGCAGGATTTTACCTGTGCTGAATCACCGCTGCCTGTCTCATGGCATCCGCACACCATTGGCTGAGAGTTCTGCTGTAATAGGTTTAAAAGTCGAACTGTCTGGATCTGACGAGCTGGGTTCAGGTTCACTGAACGAAGCCGCTATTCTTTCAGGTTTTTCCGGAATTGAAGAAATATCTGATGAGAATATCCTCAATGCCTGCCTGGAAGGAAAGCATGACCTTATTCGTATAAATTTGGAAACCAGAGCCATCAATACCTCCCTTGTCCATCTACGTTGGCAATTGGTTTGTGGAGAGATTGATCATTCATCGTATGAAAAGCAGTTTCAGTTGATAAAAGACTTTCTGCGTAAGAAAGATCAAACACATCTGGCAAATTTTGTAGATGCACTAAACTAATTAGCACTACAAAAAACCTCTCAGCTCTCTGTGTTCTCTGCGTTGAGAAGGTTTTTAAAGTTAGTACGGATACAAATATGGCAAGACGAAGAAGACATTCCCCGGCAGTTGAAATGACTGTTTCTATCGAATCAATGACCAATGACAGTCGAGGTGTAGCACACCATGAAGGCAAGGCGATATTTGTAGACGGAGCATTACCGGGTGAAGTAGTACTTTGTCAGACGACAAAAAGAACCAGTAAATATGACGAGGCAAAAGTGCTGGAAGTACTTGAGGCCTCAGCCGATCGTGTCCAGCCTCGTTGCTCTGCCGCAGGTGTTTGCGGCGGATGCAGTTTGCAGCACATGAATGATGCGAGCCAGATTCATGCCAAGCAAGACGTTTTACTTGATAACCTGAAGCAAATTGGCAAGGTAGAACCTGAGGTAATATTGCCTCCATTGCAGGGGGCTCACTGGAACTATCGTCGAAAGGCCCGGCTTGGGGTAAAGCTTGTACCAAAAAAAGGTGGAGTGCTTGTCGGTTTCAGGGAAAAACAAAGCGGCTATCTTGCTGTGATGGACAGCTGTGAAGTGCTAGATGAACGTTTTTCGCAACTCATTATTCCGTTAAGAGAATTAATTGGAAAAATTTCCATAGCGAAACGTATCCCGCAGATTGAGATTGCTGCGGGAGACGATGCAGGAATTCTTGTTTTCAGGCACCTGGAAGCACTGTCAGAGTCTGACCTGAAACTCCTTAAGGATTTTGGCCGGTTAAAAGGCTTATCTGTTATGTTGCAGTCAGGCGGGCCTGATTCCATCGTAGCGCTATACCCTGAAACAACTGAGCTGCTTGAATACTGGCTTGATGAATGGGATGTTTCTATACGCTTCCGCCCAACCGATTTCACTCAGGTCAATGCCGATATCAATAAACTGATGATTGCGAAAGCGTTGGAGCTGCTTGCACCTGAAGATGATGATGAAGTGCTGGATCTGTTTTGTGGTCTCGGCAACTTTACCTTGCCACTTGCTCGTATAGCTCATCATGTTACTGGAATAGAGGCTGATTCTGCCCTCATTCAAATGGCGCGTGAGAATGCCATTCATAACGGCCTGGAAAATGCAGAATTCATTACTGCTGATCTTTATGATGCGCCACTGGATGGCAGCTGGCTACACCGAAAATGGGACCGAATCCTGCTGGATCCTCCGCGTAGTGGAGCAATGGAGGTTATTCAACGACTGCCTGAATTACAGCCGAAACGTATTGTCTACGTTTCATGTAACCCGGCAACTCTGGCACGTGACAGCGATATACTTGTGCATAAGCATGGTTATAAGCTAACTGCTGCGGGTGTTATGGATATGTTTCCGCACACAAAACATGTTGAATCGATAGCTGTTTTTGAACCTTCCCGCTGAATCTAATACCAGGAAGTGCCATGAGGTAGCAAATTGGTGCCTGACAGGTATATTAGCCTGATAGGCGGGTAATTTCCTGCGTTTGCTGGCGGTATCACGGCTTTAAAACGGCTGTACAGCCTGATACGGTGATTACAGAATATTTAAATATGTTCGTATTATTTTTGATTAAAACTATAATAGTTTTAAAGTGTTACCGGTGATTGTTAAGGTATTTTTTGAAATAATACTGGATTCTGCTTTTAGACAGGAGTAGCCTGATAACTACTTGTTGGCATGAAGTCTTAAACAGGCCTGGTTAATCATGCAGACATTTTTGCAAAGGGAGACGAACCATGACTTATAAAAAGCTACAAATTCCTGCATTGCTGTTGATGGTGTGCGGCCTGACAACGACTGGTTTTGCATTCGAAGATAGTGGGTTCGAACAAGCGCAAAATACACCCGCGTTGTCTTCCAGTGCGCAGTCACTCGGGAGTTCACCTGGCAGCATATCCCAAATAAGTATAGGGCAGGGATGGTTGAATGATAAATGGCAGGGGAAAAGTAGTCTCTATAAAACTAACAGTCTGGATACAGGGTTTCGCGACTCCGGTCAGTGGAGTATTGACATCACCAGACGTCTACTGTCAGTTAGGGAAAATACCTATATGGCCATGGGCCTGGGCTGGAATGATATTGAAATGGCAGCAGGTGATTCAAGCTTCGGCATGAGGTTCGTTGCTGAAGGACGTGTGGGGCTCTATGGTCCAGCGTATATTTTTGGCCAGGCGGCATTGTCTCCCTGGATGACAAATGTTGGGCATCTGGTCGATCCTTTTGGCAAGGCGCTTGAACTAGGTCTAGCAGTTGACCCCCTGCCGTCCATGTCTCTCAGGGCGGGGTACAGGGGGTACTGGCTGGATTCTACAAAAACATCTTCTGACGCCAGTTTAAGGAGCCAGACTGACGGCTTTTTTATCGGTGGCGGGCTACGATGGTAGTGTTCGCCCGAGGGCGCTATTATTCTGAGCTGGACGCTTTTTTTGTTTCAACCTGAGTCAATGCGGGCTTTTTCTTTTTCACAGACTTTTCAGTTTTCTTTACCTCTTTAACGGCGGCCTGCGTAGTCTTTGCTGGACTATCAGCTTTCGATACTGATTTTTTTTCAGACTTTTTTATCACCTTTTCAGTTGTTTTTGCCACTTTAGGAAGCTTATCAGCCGGCGCTTTCTGTTCAGTTTTTTGTGTATTAGCTACTTTATCTCTAGTCGGGCTGGTATCAGCCTTTGGCTTGTCAGAAACCTTTTCTTTAGCAGATCCTGTTTTCTTTTTTGCCTCACCAGCTGGTTTAGTCACAGCAGTAGTAGCAGGCTTTTTGTTCGTTGAACGCGTTTTTCCAGTGGATGATTTCTTTTTAGCAGCAGGAGTTTTTGCAGGGGCGACATTCCCGTTCGCTTCTGGTTTTGCAGGTGCCTCAGTTTTGACGGGTGGTGGTGGTGCTACGTTACCATTTACTTCATTTGGCTTGGCTATATTCCCAGCTGGTCGATTCTGGCGCTTATCCTCGCCAGTTCCCTGGTTTTGCCTGGGATTACGACGACGGCTCCTGTTTGATCGATTTTGCTGACGCGGACGATTTGGCTTGTCCTGCTTGTTCCCCTGTTGATCTGTGGACTTGGCATTGCTGCCTTGTGCGCCTGCTTTAGTTGATGAGGCAGACTTCTTTTGCGCGCTGCGCTGACGATTCTGCTGATTACCACGACGTTGGCCACCGCGACGACTGGGTTGACGGTCGCCCTGGCTTCTTCGATTTCGCGACTGTGTACTAGGCTTTTGAGCAGGCCTGGTTTCTTCCTTTGTTTCTTCTACGACTTCAGCTTCATTTCCACTGAACAACTTCTTGACCAGTCCGGTAAACCAGCCACGTTCCTCACTACCATTTACAGCAGCTGGTTGTGCAGGAGCTGTAGACGATGGTGCAGTTGTGCTGTGAAAGGCAGTACTGACTGCGGGTTTTTCAGCCGCAGGTTGAGGCAGGTTGCCCGGTACAGGAGCCTCATTTTTAATTTCTTCAATGTGAAGTTGGTAGCTTGGCTTTTCGCCGACATCATCAAGATCTTCACTACGTAAGCGTTCAATCTTGTAATGAGGCGTATCCAGTGTAGCGGTTGGAATAATCTGTATTCTGGTACCAAGACGGTTCTCAATACCCGTAATTTCATGCCGCTTTTCATTCAATAAGAAGGTAGCAGACTCGATGGGCAAATAAGCATGAACCACTTCGGTGTTTTCTTTCAGTGATTCTTCCTGAATGATGCGCAGGATGCTCAAAGATGAAGATTGTATACCGCGAATTTGCCCGGTGCCTTCACAGCGAGGACATACTTTATAGTTGGACTCACCCAATGACGGACGTATCCTCTGCCGCGACATTTCCATCAGACCAAAGCGGGAAATACGGCCAGTCTGGATACGTGCACGATCGGATTCCAGTGCATCATTTAGTCGGTTTTCGACGTTGCGCTGGTTCTTGTGTGATGTCATATCGATGAAGTCAATCACAATCAGCCCGCCCAGATCACGCATTCGCAACTGCCTGGCGACCTCATCGGCAGCTTCCAGGTTTGTCTGTAAAGCTGTTTCTTCGATGTCACTGCCTTTGGTAGCACGGGCAGAGTTTACGTCGATGCTGACCAACGCCTCGGTATGGTCAATGACCAGGCTGCCCCCTGAAGGCATTTGAACTGAGCGGGAAAAGGCAGACTCTATCTGGTGTTCGATCTGGAAACGAGAGAACAGGGGGACAGTATCCTCATAGTGTTTCAGACGCGCAAGATTTTGCGGCATAACCTGTTCCATAAAACGTTTGGCACGTTCATAGACTTCAGCATTATCAATTAGAATCTCTGTGATATCTGAGCGTAAATAGTCGCGCATGGCACGGACGACAAGATTGCTTTCCTGGTAGATCAGAAATGGAGCAGCCCGCTCCGCAGAAGCCTTGTCGATGGCCTGCCATAACTGCATTAAATAATCGAGATCCCATTGCATGTCTTCCAGGCTTTTACCAATGCCAGCGGTTCGGGCGATCAATGCATGTTCGGTAGGGACATTAAGCTCGTTCATTACTTTGCGAAGCTCGCTACGCTTATCTCCTTCAATGCGGCGAGAAATTCCACCACCCTTAGGGTTATTCGGCATTAGTACCAGATAGCGCCCGGCCAGACTTATGAAAGTCGTTAAGGCAGCACCCTTATTTCCGCGCTCTTCCTTTTCAACCTGAACAACAAGCTCCTGACCTTCCTTTATGACATCCTGGATGCGGGTCTGGGAGATGGCTGCATTTTTCTTGCTGCCGGTGAAATAATGACGGGAAATTTCCTTCATGGGCAGGAAGCCCTGTCGGACAGAGCCATAATCTACAAAACAGGCTTCGAGACTGGGCTCAACCCTGGTTACTTTTCCTTTGTAGATATTGCTCTTTTTTTGCTGGAAACTAGCAGATTCTATATCGAGGTCAATCAATCTCTGGCCATCAACGATGGCTACTCGCAACTCTTCTGAATGAGTTGCGTTAAATAACATTCTTTTCATTTTGTATGTATTCCGACGCAATGCACGTCAGGACTGCTTAACTACTAGCTGTTTCTGGTCCAATAAAAAAGAAGCCAGCACAAGAAAGTCATTTCCTTGCTAAGAAAACCTGTAGCGGTGAGTAGCCTGTCTGCTTACGTCAATTTGCCTGTTACGCTTACTCAATAGTAGAGCGAGGGCACAGGCTGTCGTTTTTTCAATGGGAAATTTGCCAGCTTAATGACTGTAGTAAAGCTATATCTGTATTGTTCAGGCACTGAAACTGATAATCAGAAATCATGTGCTCACTGCTGCGACTGCAGTCTATCTATATAGATGCAATCCGACATTTACAGAGACAACCTGTTCCAGAATGCATCGGTGGACAGTCATTTTCTGTCATCTTCCCGGCATTGCCTGGCTGGTATCCCATTACCCATGGCCGCAGGCTTCATGCGTGCAGCCAATATTCATTCAATCTTTGTTCATTCGATTGTTCTTAAGTGAGCCGTGAATTACTTAGAAATTTACACTAACGGATCTTCACTACTGGCCACTATACCAGTGTCTGCAAACTGTCACAATACAAGTGATGGTCAAGCATATGATTTTTAGGGGTTTACTATCTCATTTGCCCTGGAATCTGTATTATTCGGAGATGCCAGAAAGTAGACATACAAAAATTACGGAAAAGCCGACAAAAGTACGCCTTATAGAGATAAATAACGATGGCAGCGGTCAGAGAATTGATAATTTTCTACTGGGGCAACTTAAAGGTGTGCCACGTAGCATGATTTATCGATTGCTCCGAACGGGGCAGATCAGAGTCAACAAAGGGCGCAAGAAACCCTATTACAAACTGAATGCCGGGGATATAGTAAGAATTCCTCCGGTAACTCTTTCCGAAAGAGTGCCATCACAAGCAAGCCATTCAGTTAAAGAGCTACTTTCCAATAGTATTTTGTTTGAGGATAAATCGCTCATTGTTCTGAACAAGCCGGCAGGCATGGCGGTTCATGGTGGGAGTGGCATCAATTATGGTGTCATTGAAGCCTTCCGGCAATTAAGGCCGGACTTCCATTTTCTGGAACTGGTTCATCGCCTGGATAGGGAAACATCAGGCTGCCTGGTGCTTGCAAAAAAACGCTCTGCACTGGTTAGTATGCATGAAATGCTCAGGCGCGAACATGGCAAGAGTATCGACAAAACCTATCTAGCCCTGCTACGCGGTACCTGGCAGGGTAAAAAAATGAAGATAAATGCATCACTGGAAGTTAATAGTCGGCAATCCGGTGAACGTTTTGTTACCGTTTCAAGTAATGGCAAGGCTGCAAAGAGTATTTTCGTACCAGAGAGGAATTTTCCAGAAGCGGGTGCATCTCTGATCAGTATCAAATTGCTAACTGGGCGCACACACCAGGCGCGAGTCCATGCCCTGTCGATTGAACAGCCAATTGCTGGCGATGATCGATATGGTGACCGGGCTTTTAATCAACGGATGAAACTGTTTGGTTTAAACAGACTTTTCCTGCATGCCAGCAGGTTGCGCTTTAAACACCCAATTGAAAATAAACAGATGGATATCGACGCACCAATGCCAGAACCCTTAGCCTCAGTGCTGGACAAACTTTCATGAATAACAATATGCCTGACAGGTCTGTTGAGCTTATAATTTTTGACTGGGACGGCACCCTGATGGATTCGGAAGCGAAGATTGTGAACTGTTTTCGCAAGGCCACAGCGGATGTAGAGATCGATTACCCGGGTGATGAGGCAACACGTAATATTATCGGCCTGGGTCTAAAAGAGGCCCTTGATGTCCTGTTGCCAGATTATGGTGATGCTATTCGTCAGCAGGCCGTTGACCGCTACCGGGAACACTTCCTGTATCTTGATGAAACAGAGATGCCCCTGTTCAAAGGTGTAGAAGAGGGCCTCAAGCGACTGCAGAATGACAATTACTCACTTGCCATTGCAACCGGAAAAGCCCGAACAGGTCTGGATAGAGCTCTCGAGCACACCCAGATTGGAGAGTATTTTAGCGTCAGCCGCTGTGCTGATGAAGCCATATCAAAACCACACCCCCGTATGGTGCTGGACATACTTGCTGAAACAGGGGTGACTGCTGAGAATGCCATAGTCGTCGGCGATACCACTTATGATATACAAATGGCCCACCGCGCGGGAACCGACGCCCTGGCTGTTTGTTATGGTGTACACAGCAGCGAGAAACTAAAAGAAGAAAACCCTCTCGCATGTGTTGATGATTTCGATTCTGTACTGGACTGGTTTTTGTGACTCTTTAATTCATGAATATCCTGTACCACAGAGGTCACAAAGGAAAGTTTTTCTTGTGGTACTCTTTATACTTTCACATACATGCAACAACTAGAACTAAGAGAAACTCTATTAATTCATGATTATAATGGACCAACCTGAATAACTAAAAAAAACCTCTGTGACCTCCGTGTCCTCTGTGGTGAAAAAAAGTTTTTAAAAATGACAACCGAGAAAAAAAATTCAAGTAGTGAGAAGTTAGACAAAATTGTTGCCGAGGCTCACCGTAACCGTGATCAGCGCGAGCAGGGCTATCGGGAAAAGGCGTTAAAGATGTACCCCTGGATTTGCGGCCGCTGTTCGCGAGAGTTCACTCAGGCTAATGTGCGGGAACTGACCGTTCACCATCGTAACCACGACCATGACGATAACCCTGAGGATGGCAGCAACTGGGAACTATTATGTGTCTATTGCCATGACAACGAGCATTCTCGCTTGATTGATGGTGAATATGGTGAAATCAGTTCAGCCACTAAGAAGACAAACGAAGCTACTAATAACCCCTTTGCAGGACTTGCGGGCCTTCTAAAGGACAAAAGCTAGAGTACAACATCAGGATATTGGAAAAGATGTGGTAGATTGCCATCTGACCATTTTCTTCGCCTTTTATGATCCACATCAATGAAGAGTATTATTAATTACTTATAATCTGTATGCACTGGCACAAGTTGTGAGCATAGGCCTCCCTTGACGTAGTTTCCGGCATTGAAAAAAGGGCACCTCTAGCAATTACGGATAAATCAGTGAGGCCGCAGGAAAGAAAATATGAGTGAAATAAACTACCTTGCTGCTTTTTTAATTGGCTTGCTTGGATCGACGCATTGTATCGGTATGTGTGGCGGGATAGTTGGTGCACTGACAATGGGTTTGCCAGAAAAAGTGCGGCATTCTTCCTTAAAGATGCTCCCTTATTTGCTGGCCTATAATACAGGCCGTATATTTAGTTATACACTTGCCGGATTAATCATCGGTTTGTTGAGTGCATCTGCCAGTCATTTTTTCCAGATAGGGTCATTTCCTGTTGGCGGAATTGTGGGTGGTCTGTTTATGATTGCTCTGGGTATTTATATCGCTGGCTGGTGGCAAACATTAGCTCCTCTGGAGCGTCTGGGAGGTCATTTCTGGCGCGTGATAGAACCGCTTGGCCGGCAACTTATGCCCGTAAGAACAATGCCTCATGCTTTTAGCCTGGGAGTTCTGTGGGGTTGGCTGCCCTGTGGGCTGGTTTACAGCACACTGGCATGGTCGGCAACATCCGGTGATGCTTTAAAAAGTGCTTTGCTGATGCTTTCTTTTGGTGCAGGTACTCTACCTATGCTGCTTGCGATGGGTGGCCTGGCCGAGAAGCTGCAACAATTTACCCGAAATAATAAAGTTAGATATGTCGCCGGCATACTATTAATCACCTTCGGTGTATTAATTTTGACAAAAGCGCTAACTGGCGGCCACCAGCATCACTCGATGGAAACAATGGAATCAGTGTCGATAGAAATGAATCACTGATCAGTGAGACTTGCACTATTGCCCTGTATGGGTTTGCCCTTCCTCATTTTAGTGACTTTAAACAACATCAATACCAAAATTTTCCAGCATACGAATCAGACGAATTAACGGCAGGCCGATAAGAGTGTTGGGGTCCTCTCCCTCGAAACGTTCCAGCAGAGCGATACCCAGTCCTTCAGATTTAACACTGCCAGCGCAATGATAGGGTTGTTCCTTTAATAAATATGACTCGAGTTGCTGTTCGGTTAGTTTACGGAAAACCACCTGAAAGGGGATAACTTCAGTTTGTTTTTCGCCCGTATCCGCATTTACCAGTGATAAGCCGGTGTATAACATAATTTCCTGCCCATTGGCCTCTCTAAGCTGCTGCATGGCTTTATCGTGCGTATGGGGCTTGCCGACAATCTTTCCACCATGTACGGCAACCTGATCTGAACCTATGACCAGGCAGCCAGGATTGTTACCGGCAACAGACTGAGCTTTCTCAATCGACAGGCGTGCAACAAGTTGCTGGGGGGTTTCATTCTCCAGCGGGGTCTCGTCAATATCCGGTGCTTCAACGCGAAAGGGGATTTTCAGTCGCTCGAGCAATTCTTGTCGATAGATTGATGTGGAGCCAAGAATTAATTCAGGTCCGGTCGTCATGTTCAGTTTCTTCCTAAATAATTGAAGGTTAGTAGAGTCATCATTAAAGACTGCCTACTACTTGTCAACATCGGACACCGTAACTGTTTTGATCTGCTTATTAAAATATTTTTCGTGATGGTTGTAATGCCATTTTAGAACGATGGGTGAGAATATTGTCGTCGCTGCAATAACCATAATTATGCCGGCATACAGATCATTGTTTAAAATGGCGGCCGTGCGGCCAAGTTCTGCAAAGATCAGACCGACTTCACCTCTGGGGACCATCGCAATACCAATGGCGAGTCGCTCCGCCAGAGGTAGTCTCAATAGAAAGGCGCCGCTAAGTTTACTCACGATTGCTATCAGCAGCATGGAAAAGAAAAAGAACCAGATAAAGGAAACACCCCAGTTTACTGCAGAAAGGTCTAATGACAGGCCGACCATGACAAAGAAGATCGGCGTGAATAACTGAATAATGGGTTGCATCTGGCTTTCGATGCGGCGGGAAAATTGCGGGTCATTGCTGAGAGCTATGCCAAATGGCAGGAAAAATCTGCGCGACAGGGCGAGGCCAGCGGCAAATCCACCCAATAATTCTGGAGCACCAATGGCATAAGCCAGCCAGGCAAAAAACATT
>JBLYYR010000290.1:0-4260 GCA_048550195.1 Arenicellales bacterium | reverse complement strand
TACAGGGTGGCATAGCCCACTGCCATTTCACTTTTATTGCCGGTGGTCAACACAATGCGGCCCTGTTTATTGGATATGGCCATCAAAATAATTCCTCGACAGCGAGCCTGGATGTTTTCTTCAGTGGTATCGACCGGTGCTGTGGCAAAAGTTTCCTTAAGACCGTCAAGAAACGTGGTAAACATAGGTTCGATAGCGATGGTCTGGTGATGTACACCGAGATCCTCTGCCTGCTGCCTGGCATCCTCAATACTCATGGGCTGGGTATAGCGCGAAGGCATAAGCACAGCCTCAACGTTCTCCGCACCCAGGGCATCACTGGCAATGGCCAGTGTCAGTGCGGAATCAATACCGCCAGACAGACCAATTACTGCTCCCTTGAAGCCATTTTTTAATACATAGCCTCGTACACCAAGCACGAGGGCGCGGTATACACTTTCTATTTGAGACAGGTCAGGTACAAATACTGACGGCGCTGGCTGCAAGCCTTTATCAGATCGGGTAATTTCAATCAGTGAAAGATTTTCTGAAAATACCGGCGCCTGTAAAACACGAGTACCGTCAGCATCAACAACAAAAGACCCCCCATCAAAAACCAGTTCATCCTGGACGCCAACCATATTGACATAGACCACAGGCACAGAATTTAACCGGGCCTGCTCTGCCACCACGTTCAGGCGTTCATCACGCTTGTCCATGTGATATGGGGAAGCATTGAGATTGAGAATTAGCTCTGCACCGGCCTGAACTGCCTGAGCAACCGGTCCATCCTGCCAGATGTCTTCACAAATGGTTATACCGATGTTTCCGTTATCAGTTTCCACTATGCAGGGGCTGTTACCTGCAGTGAAATATCGTTTCTCATCGAAGACACTGTAATTTGGGAGGCGCTGTTTGTCATAACGAGTAATCTGCATGCCATCTTTAATGATTACCGCAGAGTTAAACAAACAGTCCTTCTCCCGAACCGGACAGCCGATTACTGCCGTGATGCCATGCACCTGCCTGCATAGCTCATCCAGCACCCTGCGGGTATCAGCGATGAAGCCATGACGCAACAATAGATCTTCAGGTGGATAACCGGTCAGATTAAGCTCAGGGAAAAGAATTATATCTGCGCCCAGTTCATCCCTGGCCCGCGCGACCCACTGCAGTACTTTGTCAGCGTTGCCCTGCAGATCTCCAACCAGACAGTCGTGCTGAGCGAGGGCAATTTTCAAGGGTACCCCGGTTGATACTGGATGGTTGGTTTGTGATTCAAAGGCAGTCATATCAAGGTAAGGATCGTACGACCGTTCAATGACATCCTGTCATCACGGTTCTTGTATGTCCATATACACCGTAATAGCTGGCTATTGCGAAGATTCTTAACACTGAGATGGCTGGCCTTGGATTCAAAATAATTATTCATGTATTAATTCGGGGGCCTTCAACTTTATTCATAGTTCGTCGGTTGATTAAAATTTTACAGGCAGATGATACACTGCTGATCAGTATTTCTCAGTAGTTAGATTACAAGATTGAATGCAAACTGAAATTAACAATACCCTGCTCGATATTTCGCCTGATGAATGGGATGCGTTGAATGTGGATGACAACCCTTTCACCTCTTATGCCTTTCTCAGTGCACTTGAAGAATCAGGAAGTATTGGTGGTGAGACCGGCTGGCTGCCAAAATATCTCTGCCTGCGTGACAGCAATGGCAAGCTTGCGGCTGCTTTACCGATGTACGAAAAACATCACTCCTGGGGAGAATACGTATTCGACTGGGCCTGGGCTAATGCCTGGCAGCAGTGCGGGCTGGCTTATTACCCTAAACTTGTTATTGCTGTCCCTTTTTCACCTGTTAGCGGACACCGTTTTCTCGTCGCAGCCGGCCTTGATCAGGAAAAATCAATTCAAAACCTGCAAATAACCGCCGTCGACTACGCAAAAAAAGAATCCTATTCTTCTCTGCACTGCCTGTTTCCCACCCGACATGAATGTGAGCTCCTTCAACAGCAGGGGGTATTAATCCGGCACGATGTACAGTTTCACTGGAAAAACCAGGATTATCAGGATTTCAATGACTTCCTGAACTCGATGAATTCACGTAAGCGAAAAAAGATAAGCCGTGAGCGGCGAAGAGTCAATGAAATGGGTGTCGAGTTCAAAATCGTCAATGGCAAGACATTAACTGCCGGCAGTATGGAAGAAATGTATACCTTTTATCTTTCAACTATCATGACTCACGGCTCCCATGCCTATCTCAGCAAAAAATTTTTTCTACTGCTGGGTGAGCGTATGGCGGATAATCTCGTTCTAATAGAGGCGCATTATCAGGGAGAAGTGATTGCGGCGGCTCTGAATATTCGACATAAAGATGTGCTTTATGGACGTTACTGGGGATGCAAAGTGGAATATCACAGCCTGCATTTTGAAACCTGCTATTACCAGGCAATCGATTATTGTATTAGTAACGGTCTGTCATACTTTGAAGGAGGAGCACAGGGTGAACATAAACTCAGCCGTGGCTTCCTGCCGGTTATCACCTGTTCAACCCACTGGATGGCAGATGCCAGACTGACAACAGCTATCAGTGACTTTCTTGAGAGGGAAAAAGCGAATGTTGCTCATTATCAACAAATATTGAATGATCACAGCCCCTTTCGATCCAGCAACAAATAAGGCTGAGCTGTTGATATACTGAATAGCCATGCAATTAATTACGGCCGACACACCTGAAACACAGTTTCCATCACCCAATTCCGCATCAGAGGAAGGGCTGGTCGCTGTCGGTGGCGAAATCACTACTAGACGGGTACTGAGTGCCTATCGACAGGGAATATTCCCCTGGTACAGCGAAGATCAACCGGTGTTATGGTGGTCACCCGAGCCACGTGCAATTCTCTATCCTGATGGGATAAAGATTTCACGCAGTCTTAAAAAGACCCTGCGTCACAGCAATTTCAGTATCACGGCTGACAAGGCATTCAGTGAAGTAATCAAAGCCTGTGCCGGTCCGAGAACACGATCGCCCACAGGCGGCACATGGATCACCACTGAGATGATGGATGCCTATAATCGCCTTCACCAACTGGGCTACGGGCATTCTATCGAGGTATGGGACGAAGAAAAACTTGTTGGTGGTTTATATGGCCTGTCACTCGGCTCCGCCTTTTTTGGTGAATCCATGTTCAGCCACAAGACCGACGCCTCCAAGCTTGCGCTGGTTTCTCTTGCCAAATTTTCTAAATTCAGCGGCATAGATTTCATCGACTGCCAACTACCTACCAACCATCTGGCGAGCATGGGTGCCATCAATATAAGCCGCAAACAATACCTGAGGATACTAGAAACTGCATTGAGACATCAGGATCAAACAAAACTTTGGCAGCTTGAAGACTGATTCCCAATAACATGTCCGTCTCTGATCTCAGTTTTTTCCTTTCTACCGCACATGAATGCAGCTATCTGCCGAATCGTCTGGCTGCGTCACTGGTCGCTGACCCTACGGTCAAGTTGGATACTGCAAACTATTCAGAATTAATCCAGCTCGGTTTTCGGCGCAGCGGTGGAATGGCCTACAGACCTCACTGCGGGGCATGCCAGTCCTGTGTAGCAATCCGTATCCCTGTTAGTCAATTTAGTCCTTCGCGTGGGCAAAAACGTATCTGGAAAAAAAATACCGACCTGGAGCTTACCAGTCTCCCATTAGCCTTCCACGAAGAACACTATCAGCTGTATCGGCGGTACCAGTCTGACAGACATAGTGGCGGTAGTATGGATATCGATGATCGTGAAAAATACTCAAGCTTCTTTACGGCTAACGAACTGGAAACCCGCCTGCTTGAATTTCGCCATGCCGGAAAACTTCTTTGTGTAGCAGTAATCGACTGGCTGCCTGCTGGCCTGTCTTCCATGTACACCTTTTTCGATCCTGAACAGAATAACCGGGGACTAGGTGTCTACGCTATCCTCTGGCAAATCATGAAGGCACAGGAAATCGGCTTGCCGCATGTTTATCTGGGCTACTGGATAAAAGAGTGCGACAAAATGTCCTACAAAACCCGTTACCGGCCGTATGAACTGTTTCTGCAACAGCGATGGCATCTGGGTATAGACTAAGGACTAAGGACTAAGGTCTAAGGTCTAAGGTCTAAGGTCTAAGGAAGTCTACAGTAGTTTCTTTCGTCTTTCGTCTTTCGTCTTTCGTCTTTCGTCTTTCGTCTTTCGTCTTTCGTCTTTCGTCTTTCGTCTTTCGTCTTTCGTCTTTCGTCT
>JBLYYR010000289.1:0-3172 GCA_048550195.1 Arenicellales bacterium | reverse complement strand
TATGGCTGGGGGACAAGGATTCGAACCTTGGTTGGCGGAGTCAGAGTCCGCAGTCCTGCCGCTAGACGATCCCCCACTAACTTTTCAAAAGCAGACTACAAAACCAGTCTGCAAAAGATCATTAACGTTTCGAGAACTGTGGTGCCTTACGTGCCTTGTGCAGGCCGAATTTCTTACGTTCTACCTTACGTGCATCGCGGGTAACGAAACCAGCTTTACGCAGCGATGGGCGCAGTTCTTCGTCATACTGCATCAATGCACGGGTAATTCCATGACGAATTGCACCCGCCTGGCCACTTATGCCACCCCCGCTAACCGTAACGTTTATATCAAACTTCCCGTCCATTTCAGACAGCACCAGAGGCTGACGAACGATCATTCTTGCGGTTTCTCTGCCGAAAAATTCATCGATAGGACGCTTGTTGATTGAGATTTCACCTTTACCGCTGGTGATGAATACACGTGCCGTTGAACTCTTGCGGCGGCCTGTGCCGTAATAGGTTTCTGCCGTTGCCATGGCTTAAATCTCCAGTGTCTTCGGCTGCTGAGCCTGATGGTTATGTTCTGCACCATTGTAGATGCGCAATTTTGTCAACATGGCGCGACCAAGCGGTCCTTTCGGCATCATGCCTCGTACTGCTGACATTATAATTCTATCCGGGTACTTCTCACGCATAGTCTTCAGATTAACTGACTTAATGCCACCGGGAAAACCTGTATAGTGGTGATACATCTTGTCATTTTCCTTGTTACCGGTTACGCGGATCTTGTCCGCGTTGATGATAACAATGTAGTCACCCGTATCGACGTGAGGCGTGTATATAGGCTTGTGCTTGCCACGCAGGTGGCGAGCCACTTCTGTAGCCAGGCGGCCAAGAACTTTGTCAGTTGCATCAACAACATACCAGTCGTGCTGCACGGTTTCGGGCTTTGCCGAGATCGTTTTCATTTGGTTTTCCTACAATTAACTCAAACAAGAAAGGGCGCGCATATTACTAAAAAGAGCCGTACGCCACAAGTATTTAGCGCTAATTGTACAGATTTTAGACAAAAAAAAGGCACGGCTATGGAGGTAGCCATGCCCAAACCACCAAAGGAGGATGGAGGAGTCTTTCACATCTGATCACTCAGACTGATTTCCGAACACCAAAATCATCGAAAACCGTTTAATCTTTCACGTCGTCCCTGACCTTGATAAGTATATTAGTATCTTCTTATTTAATTGTCAAGGAATATTTATTTCTTTTTATTCTAGAGAACACCTCTATTAATTCATGGATAGAGGTGCCCTTGAATCAACAAACGTTCAATCTGTCTGCCGTCGTCAATCAGGCTACCAAGGATCTCGTCTATGTCTTCTTCATCAAGATAGGTATACCAGATGCCTTGCGGATATATCACCATAACAGGCCCAAGGTCACAGCGATCCAGACAACCTGCTGTGTTAACGCGAATTTTTCCTTTTCCTGATAACCCTGCCTGTTTGATGCGCTTCTTCATATATGCGCGCATCTCGACAGCATGACAATCCTGGCAGCATGGTCTGCCATCATCCCGCTGGTTGGTACAGAAAAATACATGGTATTTGTAATAAGAGGTAACCATAAATATCCTTTTTTTAAGAAATGATCGCTCCCGTATGGGAAAAAAGCGGCTCCTGGCCTACAATTCAATTCTTTCCGGTTTCAGTTTTTTTTATTATACCGTTTTGCTAAATTTATGACTGAAGATTCCAACATTAACGCTGACAAGATTTTCATCATTGCTGAAGCGGGGCGCTGTGTGGCCTGTAACCTGTGTCTGCCCTATTGCCCCACATATCAGCTTGCAAGGCTTGAGACTGAGTCGCCAAGAGGAAGAATATCTATGCTTTCAGCAATGGCCAGTGATCAACTCCCAGCCACAGATCATCTCAATGATTTAATCCACCGCTGCCTGCTATGCCGGGCATGTGAAACGCATTGCCCCTCGTCAGTATCATTTACCCGGTTGATGGACAAAGGACGCCATTTACTCAGGCAAAAACTTGAACCCGCTTCAATAAAAAGCAGAATCACGAGCAAATTAATAGACTTTTCACTCCGTAACCCGGAATGGATACGGGTCGCAGCACGATTTTCATGGCTGCTGCCACTGGTTCCGAAAACAGCTGATCAAAGAAAAGCTTCGGATTATCTCCAGTCGAACCACCAGCACCGACGGTGGCAATTAGAATACCCGGCGACTGTAGCTGGCAAACGGGTAAGCCTTTTCCTCGGCTGCGTATCGCGCAGCGTGGACGGACGAACCCTAGATGATGCTATCTATGTGCTTAATCGAATAGGGTATTCGGTAATCATTCCTTCACAGCAGAGCTGTTGCGGGGCCCTCAGCCTGCATGCAGGAAGAGAAAAAGAAGCCATCAGGATGATGCAGAAGAATATCCATGCCTTTGCCTTCTCTGAGACACCCGTTATCCATACAGCCTCTGGCTGCGGTGCGAGCCTGACGAGTTATAAGGATCATTTATCTGACAATGGATTCTCCAGCCGCATCGACGAAATCAGTCAATTTATTGACAGCCACTGGCCGGATACGCTCAAGCCTGGCTCAGAGGAACTAGCTGTGCTGCTGCACACGCCCTGCAGCATGGAAAGCAGTACCGCTGACGCAAATGCACCATTCCGCCTGCTCAGTCGTTTCAGCAAGCTTGATATTCGGCTGGTTAACAGCCCGTACAGTTGCTGCGGAGCTGCCGGAACAAAAATGTTGACGGACCTCAAAGTCTCCAGCAGTTTACGGGAACCGGTGCTGGGGCAGATTGCCGGTGACATGCCTGATGCGGTTCTGACCAGTAACATTGGCTGTGCGCTTCACCTGTCTGAGGGATTACGTAAAGCGGGGATCAATATTCCTGTCAGGCATCCGATTAGTCTGGTTGCTGATATTTTGCGCAATCAGCCTATGTAGTGTTCATTTTATTTTATATTGTGCTGGCGCACCGCTGAAAGGTCGGCCCTATGTCGGCCCTTTAATAATGAGTTTGTTTCTTTTTTATTCTTGTGCGAGATCATCGCTGATGTTTTCGTCCTTCACGGACGAGTTCATTTCTTTTGTACGGACAAAAGAAACAGAACCAAAGAAAAACCGCCCCGTTGTGTTGGCCTTCGGCTGCTCTGCGCGCTTCAGTCTG
>JBLYYR010000288.1:0-18025 GCA_048550195.1 Arenicellales bacterium | reverse complement strand
GTACAGGGCAGCAATATCAGTTTATTGAGTGCCTGGAAGCACTACCGTGATCTTGAACGGCAGTATACGGCCGAGCGTTTCAAGTATTTCCAGGCAATGCAGCAGCGTGATCTCAAGGAAGCAGTGAACTTCCTGTGGGACGGCGGCGGTACTAATCCGAATGCCGCGTTGACGATTTTTCGGCACTTCGATTCTGCGTCGATTGAGCTTGGTTTCAATGGCAATTTCCCGGACACCGCCTGGGTAATTGATTACCCGTTACTGGAACGTATTCACTACCTGCTGGTGGCCGGCTACAATGTTTTCGATAATCTGAAGCATCAGCTCAACACGCGCCTGTACATGGATTTTCTGCGCATGGAAGGGGAAGATATGTTTCTAGCCTTCCTGCCGAGCACCCATCGCAAGGCGATTCATGACAGCTGGTACGCAGGTATGCGCAAAGACATGCAAGGGAACATAGGTGAGACCGACCTCTGGATGACCCTGGATGTCGTGACCGGCTATAAAACCGATGACCCGCAGCGTGAGTTTTTTCAGCAAGTGAAGAACAAATTTGGCGATGCGCTGGTGCCTGACGATGTCATAAATCGTTGCAGCAAGCCACCCTGTCATAGCAAAGGGACAAATGCAGACAAACGCAAGGCTGATGCCGCTATGCGCCAGATTGCGGGCGTAAAGGGCATTACGGTGGCCGCTTTCCCGGATATTACCTTTGTTCGCGTCTTGCGCAACGGAAAGCCTGAGGATGATCTGGCTTACACGTTCATTCGCAACAAGGCCTACAAGAATGTCACATCGATGTTTCAGGATGAGGAAGACAGTGTAACTCGGGACTATTCTCATGATTCAATGACGGTTGTTGACTGGCTGGTAGGCTCCTATCCAAACTTCTTCTTCAGCGTCGATATCGATGATATCGAAATATTTGCGAAACGTTATGCTGGCCTACAGAATATCGAAGAATATGATAAGTTTGTTAGCAAATACGGTACACGCCGTACCAACTCGAACTTCTGGGAAACAGCTGACTGGTTCCACGATGAATCCCTGCGTGAGAAGCCGATTCAGGCCGGCTTGTTTGATTTGAATCGTTACCAGAATCGGTAAGAATATCCGTGGCCAGCGACTATTTCTACATTGTGCGGCACCAACGTCTTGATCGAGAGTACCGTGATTGATTGGCTGCTACCTATAAGGGCGCACTGATAAATTTTAATAAAAGTGACGGCTGGGCCATGGCCAGTAATGTTGCTTTGTCGTTAATGATTGCAGTCTTTCCATTTAAATATCCGCGGTGTCTCTCACTATCGAGTTCGTGACTACCGCATCATCTGTAATCTTGAAAAGATAAGCTAACTGTTCTGGTGATACGTGTTGGTCAGCGCAAAGACGTTTATGAAAAATCTTAAATTACTTAGCGTGACCAAATCGTGACCTGTTTGAGTCACACCTGGTCATTTACAGTCACTTATATGTAAGTTAGCGCGGGGCCACGCGTGCTAACTTGTTGATTTAATTAAACTGTATAAAGCCATTCAGACCTGTTAATCACTGGGTCCCTGGTTCGAGCCCGGGTCGGGGAGCCAAACATAGAAGGGGTCTCAGCCATATCAGGTTGGGGCCTTTTTTTATTTCTGCACCAGGCAGTGTCATTTACATGGCTAATAACACGACACAGCTTTATTCCTTACACAGGCACTTTACTTGTTACCGCAGGTTATTACGCTGTAAGCCCCCCATTGTACTTTGTCACTTTGGGCTTTTTTACGCCCTGCCAATCTATTGGCGCGTTCAGTCAATTCTGAATTGGTAACATAAAATATAATCTTTCCTCAGATGCTATGAGAATCAGACCTGAGTATGTCTTTGAATTGCTCACCAGACATAACATTGGAAATTATGAATGAAAGAAGCAGGCTACATTATAAGAAATATAGTAAAGGGTATATGTGCATTCCCACTAGTGTTGCCTGGCATTGTCTATGCAATAGATAATAAAGGTTTGAAATCATTAAAAACATATACCCCACACGAACTAAATACCAACACAACGCCTATTGGCTGCGTGGGATATGTCTCCAGTCAGCTTGAGTTCGGAAAGTCTATTGACGTAGAGTCAAAGGCTAATTTAAAACTTTGCGGTTTCAAGGATGCTGCGATAGCCGGGGTGACAGCTACAGGTGATAATATTTTTCGTCGCAATGCACATGATGTAAGAAAATCAGCAACTCTATTTGATAGATCAGTTAATTATTCTGATCGTATAAAAAATGCATTAACAAAGAAATACGACCGCCCTGCTCAGGAGGAGGTTCATATGGATTTATATGATGAATTATACAACCAGAATAACGGTGGACGACGTTCGTTTAAATGGCGTTTGAAGTTTTAACCATTGAGCTAGTAGGAATGAATTTTTCCAGCACCTGAGCATCTTTTTTATACCCCATTCGCTATTTCCTGCATTGCCTTTTTGAATGACTAACCATCCTGCTGTGGAAATGGAGAAATGCATCAAAGAATTCTCTCGCTTCTTGCAGTGTTTCAAAAAATTTCAAAGCAGGTTAATCATGAAAGATGGTCTTGCGGCCACGTCCTCTGTTCAATACACGGAGGAAGGTGCCCTTAAGTAATAATTTTAAACATCAGATAGATCCCAGTAATCATTACAGCCCAGGCGGCCACAGACAATATCAGAACCATCTTCAAATCAGAAATTCTTCTGTCATGCTCTGATACATCCATTTTTACATCCATTCTCTTCTCCTTTTGAATAACCACAACGAAAGGGCAAGCGCTTTAAAGACCTACTCAGGTCTAATTCTCATGGCACCCGAAAAGAAATTATATTTTATGGTTCAAATATTTTCTTGACATAATGCGCCAACAAGTTGACCCGGTGAAGAAACCCTGAAGTAAAATCAGAACAAGCAAACGCTGTGATCTTATGTTTTCACGGGTACCATTCATCACCGGGTAATCGCCTGCCCTGCAACAGGACTAGTTTGCTTTCAGGAATATGCGATGGAAGATTGTTTTAGTTCTTGAAAAATGAAAAATCTTTACTATTCTATGTATTAAGAAAACGGTAAGCAGAGCACTATAAAATGAAAGGAATTACTGCAAGTTAGAACCTGTGTAGGGCACATATCAATAAGAGGGTTTTGATTGCCTTAACTATCAGACTATTTAATTTTTTTAGGGGGGGGGTATGAAGGTAAGTATTGAAGTAGATGGAATAAAATATACAGGTAATTATACAGTCGATAATGCTGGCGTAATTGTTGTTTCGCTGTCTCCAACACGGCAAAAGAAAACTACGTTAATGGGACCATCCTCAGCCGAACTTATGGCAAAGATTCTGATGAGAGAGATGGTAATAAAAGGAACTACTGACACTGAACCACTTACTTTTACCTAGCTTTAATCGGTACACTTTTATTTACGCAACTACAACAATATTTCATACTACTCCTCTAACATGCAGCACCTAAGCTATTATTAAAGTGAATTTTATCTAACAGGGGGCAAGCCTGCATTATTATCTAAAAGAATTTTCAGAGCTTTTACTTCTTTTTTCCAAATCTCCTTCCATCTTGATAAACTAGCCCTGAAAATACGACCTCCGTTCTCCGCACGATGAATTGTGCCTTCATACTCGGTTCATTGATGTCTGGGCATCTGCTGACTGTATATCAAGGGCAATATATTGTTAAATAAGCTTCACCTCGTTTTTTTCAGTGTGTTATGACGAGATAAATATGGTCGGTTTTGGAAAACTTTAGAGGGTATATTAGTGGCAGCATATAATGATGGGTCTAACCTGCCTGACGGTGTGTACATGGTACACATGGGGGGACAGGGAATGGTGCGGAGTGATACGATTTACATAGGCACGAATAATGGATATGGAAATAATACGAAGCAAACCATTACTGCTGCCCAGTTGGTAAACAAGCATGCACAGGGCGGTGGCTACACGTTCGAGCGTGGATTTGCTTATAACGATCATGATGATGATAGCTGGGAGATATCCAGCAATCAGAAGTTCACATCTGCCGTAGATCCTAAGCCTTCTGGGGGAAAAGAAGGTTAAAACCAGGGGTCTCCCTATTCTTCTTATCCTCCGATAAGCTCACTTCAGACAAAGATACCCGCCGTCAATGACCGGGGTTGCCCAATAATAGATATCGCAATTACCAAGATCTTGCCGCAGGCTGGTAATTGTAGCGCGCACCTGCTCTTCTGTACCATTGACCTCAAATTTCACTCTGCGCTGACGGCTCGTCACCTGCTCTGCAAGGCTAAGCTTCTCAGGTCGCTCCCCATGACCATAAACTGGATAACTGGTGAAACCCTGTACGTAGGTCTGCTCAAGCAACCAGTCTACGATAATATCCTCAAGTTCCGGCGGAGCAATGATGTTCAATAATGCATTAGACATGGTCTGCAACTCCGTAGCGACGATAGAGTAATGGCAACAGTAAGAGTGTGAGCAGTGTTGAACTGACCAGTCCACCTATCACCACGATGGCAAGTGGTCGCTGAATTTCTGAGCCGGGGCCGCTGGCGAACAGCAAGGGAACCAATCCAAAGGCAGCAATACTCGCTGTCATCAGCACCGGGCGCAAACGTCTCCTCGAACCTTCGACAACCACTTGAGCAATCGGCATCCCTGTTGTAATGAGCTGGTTAAAATAAGTCAACATGACAACACCATTCAACACAGCAATACCTAACAGTGCTATAAAACCAATCGAAGCAGGTACAGACAGATACTCACCGGACAGCCAAAGGGTAAAGATACCGCCGATCAGTGCAAACGGGATATTGGTTAGTACCAGGACGGATTGCCGAACTGATTTAAAGGTGGAAAACAGCAGCAGGAAGACCAGTGCAATGGCAACCGGGACGACAATCGTCAGTCGCTGAGCAGCTCTCTGCTGGTTTTCAAACTGGCCACCCCATTCAATACGATAACCCACTGGCAATTCAACCTGCTCTCTAACGGTCTGGCTGGCTTCCTCGACAAAGCCGACCAGATCACGCCCGCCTACATAAGCTGAAATAACACTGTAGCGGTTACCCATTTCACGCTCTACCATGACGGGGCCCTCTTCCCTTTCCAGCTTGGCAATAGCGGACAATGCGGTAAATTTTCCACCCGGTAGTGCTATCTGTAAATTATGAAAATCCGCCTGTTCGCCGCGAATCAATAGAGGGGTTCGGCGCAGACCCTCGTAAATGGTACCCACAACACGTCCTTCCAGCTGACTGCGCAACAGGTTCTCGACCTCATCAACAGACAGACCGAGGCGGCCGGCTGCAAGACGGTCAATCTTGACTGTCAGGTACTGGACACCTTCGTTCTGCTTACTGATGACATCCCTGCTGCCATCCAGACCGGCAACGACGATCGCAATCTCCTGTGCTTTTCGATTCAGGACAGCACTGTCGTCACCAAACAGTTTTATCGCTACATCACCCCGGACACCGGTCAGCATCTCCGAAACACGCATCTCAATGGGCTGGGTAAAACCGTATGCCACGCCCGGGAACTGTTCCATCACCGCGCGCAGTGCTTCAAGCAGTTCTTCCTTGCTGTCCATACGCCACTCTGAACGTGGCTTGAGTACCATAAATGTATCCGTTTCATTCAAGCCCATTGGATCCAGCCCGAGTTCATCGGACCCGGCGCGCGCGACAATCCGTACCACTTCAGGAACCTGCTCAAGCAAGGCCTGTTGCACTCGTAAGTCAAATTCAGCCGAACGCTGCAGGCTTATTGAAGGCAGCTTCTCCAGCTGAATAATGACATTACCCTCATCCATGGTCGGCATGAATGTTTTACCAATCATGGTGTAAGGGATGACTGCCATGACCAGTAAAGATACCGCCACGGCAACAACAGCACGCCCATGATCCAGGGCCCAGTTCAATGAGGGAAGGTAGAGGCCTTCAAGTTTGCGAATCAGCCAGGGCATGTGATGACTGGTTTTGCCTATCAGCATGGAAGCCAGTACCGGTATCAGTGTCAGTGACAATAGTAATGAGCTACCAAGTGCGAACACGATAGTCATGGCAACCGGAATAAACAACTTGCCTTCCAGCCCCTGCAAGGTGAGCAATGGCAGAAATACGGTGATTATTACCAGTATGCCTGAAGTCATAGGCAGGCTGACTTCGCGCACAGCGCGGTATATAACATGCATACGCGGCAATCGGCTGTTCGCCTTTTGCTCAGCCAGTCGGCTGACGATATTCTCCACGACAACGACAGCGGCATCCACCAACATTCCTATAGCAATCGCAAGACCGCCTAAACTCATCAGGTTGGCTGACATGCCAAATACATTCATAAGAATAAATGTCGCCAGGGCTGCCAGCGGCAGAATCAGGGCGACTGTCAGTGCTGCACGTAAATCACCAAGGAACAGCAGCAACAGTAAGATAACAAGAATGGTGGCTTCAACCAGGGCTTTACTGACAGTATTCACAGCCCGCTGTACCAGGTCTCCCCGGTCATAAAAGACATTGATGGAAACACCTTCCGGCAGACTGCCCTGAAGTCCTGCCAGTTGTTCACGAACCCCCTGCACTACCTCGCGCGCATTCGCGCCGGGCAGCCCCAATACCAGGCCCTGCACCGCCTCACCGGTACCGTTCTGGGTTACAGCCCCGTAACGCGACAGGGATCCGATGCGAACGACTGCCACATCGCTAATACGTACAGGGTGCTTACCGCGTATAGCAACAACAATGTCGCTGATATCCTCAAGCGTTCTGATCGAGCCGGCACTGCGTACCAGCAACACCTCTTCACCTTCCTCTATGCGACCGGCACCATCATCACGGTTGTTTGCGTTGAGAGCATTTTCCAGACCATCAAGAGAAATATTTCTCGCCAGCATGCGCTCGGCATCCGGGATCACTTCGAATACGCGCACAAATCCACCCAAAGCATTGACATCCGCCACGCCGGGCACTGTCCTCAGTACTGGCCTGATAACCCAGTCGAGTAGTGAGCGTCGCTCCTGCAGCGACATATCACCGTCGATAGTGAACATAAACATCTCACCCAGTGGGGTGGTCATCGGTGCTATACCACCTTCGATATCAGGCGGCAAATCCCCCCAGATTGCGGTCAGCCTCTCGCTGACCTGCTGACGGGCCCAGTAGATATCCGTACCGTCTTCAAAATCAACAGTGATATCAGTCAGGCCGTATTTCGCAATAGACCTCAGCATGGTCTGGCGAGGGATGCCCAGCATCTCCACCTCGATGGGAGCAGTGATGCGCGCCTCAACTTCTTCCGGGGTCATACCGGGAGCCTTAATGATGATCTTGACCTGCGTAGACGATACATCCGGGAAAGCATCGATGGGTAAACCCATGAAAGCACGAACACCCGCACCGACAAGTATACCGGCAACCAGCAGCATCAGTATGCGCTGGGTAAGTGAAAAGCGAACCAGTGCTGCAAGCATTATTTATTCACCACCCATGCCTAACCAGGCTGCTTTCAAAGCAACGCTGCCCTTTATTGCAATCAATTGCTGATCATCAAGCTCACCCTGTACTCTCAGTAAACCCTCATGCCTACTGAGTATGGTTACAGGTCTAACTTCAACAATATTTTTATTGCGGACAAATACATACGCTCGACCGTTGTGGTTGATCGCTGCTGCTGCCGGAATCTCAAAAGTTGCCTGGGTTTGACTGATCTCAATACGTGACTGTACAAACTGGCCGGGTTTCAAACAGGGTGTAGTGTCTGCTATAAAATGGACTTCGACACGCAACTGCACGGTCTGACTTACCGGATCTACAGACTGGCTCACTGTTATCAGTTTGCCTGCCGTATCCTGGCAGCCGTCTATCACTACCGATGAGCCGATAGGAAAGCGACTCGCCTGTTCTTCAGCTACGTCCACAAGCACCCACAGCGGATTGGTCTGGCCTACCTGAAAAAGAGCTTCCCCGGTCTCAAGATAGTCACCCATATTTATCGCCTGTTCGAGTACATAACCTGAAAAACCTGCACGTATTTCCAGGCGATTTGTCATTTTTGACTTGCTTTCAATGTGTGCAATATTCTCCTCTGACATACCGGCTATCTGCAAAAGCTGCCGTGTCTCATTTAATCTTGCACCCGCCTGTTGATAGGTATAGCGCGCCTCCAGCAGGCGTCGCTGAGCAATAATTCCTTCATCAAACAGCGTCTTGTCACGAGTATAGGCTTCTTTGTCTAATCTGTACTTGCCGATGGCACTAAGAAATTCACGCTGCAGATCCAGCAGTTCAGGGCTTTCCATCACGGCAATCACCGTATCACTTTCAACCCTGTCACCACTCGTGACATTGATACCTATAATCCGCCCGCTTAAAGGTGCGCTAATCATATGCTGCTGGGCAACAGGTAGCCTTACTTTGCCGGGCAAAACACGGCTGTATTGCACATTAACTGCTTTTACCGGGGAGAATTCCACGCCGAGACGGTCGAGATTTGAAGCCTCTATATCGATTGTTTCTATTTCTGCTACGGCTGAAGCAGTGACAAACAGAAGAAGTAAGACTATGTACCATCGCATCAGAGTATGACTCCTGCCGCCTGGTTATAGCGAGCTATTGCACGTTGACGTTTAATCCGGGTCTCGCGATACAAACGGCGGGCCTGAACGGTTTTATTTTGAACCAGTAAAAGTGTAAACAGATTACTTTCTCCCACTTTAAAGGCAGTCTGAGCCATGCGTAACTGCTCTTCTGACAGCTTGCGCGACTTTTCTGCAATAATCAGCGCTTCTTCTACCCGATGTAAACCATGCTCTGCTTCACGTAAATCTGCATTTAACTGACGGCGGTGACGGAGTAGCTTAGCCTCGGCATCAGCGACCAGCTGCTGGACCCTGGCCAGTGGAACATTGCGATAGGACTGTGGCCCAAAGGGGATATCGACGGTTAGCTCGATACTGTCGTTGTATGTTGCATCAAAGTCAGAACGCGAGTGATAACCGGTCAAACCAACAGTCACGGGATCTCCTCGTCGTTTACGTAGAAATGTGACTTCACTGCTTGCTCGTTCAACGGCTTTCTGCAAGGTGTACAGGCCGGGGTGGGTTTCAGGGACTTCAGTAATGGCAACTTTTTCTTCACGCCATTTGCGTGGCAAATCCCGTGTACCGGTAATAACCTCGTAACGTACTAGCGCGTGATAATGTTCTGCCTCAGCAGCGCTTAATTCTTCCTCACGCTGCAGTGTCTGCTGTTGGGCGAGTAGAAGGTCTCTGCGTGATAGTTCACCCAGTTTTACCCGTCTGGACATATCAGACTCAGTTTTCTTCGCCATTTCGAGCGCACTCGTTGCGCTCGCAACAGCATTTTCCGCCAGTGCATAGTCCCAGATCAGTTCCCGCACAGTACCGGACATTTGCAGACGTATATCATTCCATTCCGCACTGACCCATTCTGCCGTAGTCTCTGCCAGCTCGCGGCCCGCCCTACGCTGACCAGAACGCCACATTGGCAGTCCAATACCCAGCTGGTACTCACGGACACCTTCATTGCTCTGCCATTGATCTGAACGGCCTGTGATATTCAAGGTTGGCAGTGCGCTAAGTAAATTATCGGCGCGCTTGAACAAGGCACTGGAACGCTCATTCATTGCTTCCAGACGCACCTGATCCGGACTACGCCTCAGGGCAGTTTGTACAAGCTCACCCAGGCTCAGGTCATCGTTTCGTAAAGCCAGTCCTGGCTTCGGTAATGAATCGCCCGAGCGTTTTCCCTCGCCCTTAAATGCAGCAGCATTCACAGACAATAAACAGACAATAAGTATGACTGCTTTCCTGATTACTTCTTTACTTTTTGTCATTGACAAGCCCTGTCAAAAGTTTTCTCGTATTCTACACGACGAAGCTGAAGCCCAACTTAAATTTCAGTTGCCAGTAAATTGAAAAATCCATTTTTTTCATTTCAGTTTCATCCACTCTTTGACGCAAGACAAATTATGAACCTTCCTGCGACCGTGGAACTCTTCAAGAAAACAAGCACTAAATTAAACAGAAATTATTATGAATCCAATCCACTGAAACTATACTGGAATCGAGCAAACCACTCAGTGACATAATCACTGAGTTTCCGGTTTAAGCCTGGGTAGCGAGCCCCTGTTAATGGCCTCTATATCTTGAGGTTATTCAGTGGATACAATTTATTAAGAACTGATAGGCAATATTTAAAACTACTTAAACATTCAATGTTTAAGTGCATCTTAATTAGTCGTCATCTCCCTGATGCTCTTAAGAGATAGAACAACGACAATAAGGAAAGACTAAAAACGCCCAGCCACCAGATCAGAGGGATCAGTCCCAGTGCCTTGCCAAATATCTTCTGCTGACGGCTTGCAAGCTTGACTCGCTTAACAAGCTTGCCCTGTTTCACACCGGTCGTGGCAATATTCTCCAGGGCTTTGATGCTATCGATGGTTGCCAGGGTATAGGACTCCATGGGAGCTATTTTTGTCTTTTTCGCAAGTAATGTCAGATCTTCTGTCGAATTGACCCGTTTGATAGCAGCCATAGCCGGTCCGGAACCAAGACTATCAAAGACATCTGTGAAGTCATTGATTATGCGCTGTAAACCACGATAATCATTTGTTTTCCGCGCCTGCTTTAAAGCAACCTTTATCTGTCGCTGAAATGGTTCAGAGAATCGTCTACCTCTCCAGAAAGTTTTAAATAATGAGGGACCCCAGGATAATTCGGGCGCCAGGGTGAGGAACAGGCCTGCAGCTGAAAGGCCCATTATCACTTCGTCTCCCTGCCCTGTTTCAAACTCTTTATAGCCCTGTACCAGCAAATCACGCACATCACCTATTACCATCATATCAAGAGCCACTGTACCCAATAGGCCGGGGGTATCCACCGGTTCACCTGATAAAGCACCACCTATAAAGCGCTCGATAAAATAGCTAGCCGAACTCAACCTGGTTTCGACATCTATATCAATTGCGGTGGATGAATATTGCGGATCTACAGGCAGATACTGTCGACCGAACTGTGCCAGCAGGCGGGCTTCTTCGAGCCTGTTCTGCTGAACCATTTCCACTGCAAGTTGTAGCGGGTTTTCAGCCAACAAATAGGCAGGTCCCATTTTTTCAAAAATAGATGAACCTGACCAGAACAGCATGGTCGACAGAAATAACAGGAGTGGTAGTCGTAACAGCATTAAGTTTACCGTATAAATTGCTGTATTTCGTCAGGAAAAACATAACGCTTAGTCAAATCATACTGTAAACTTGAGCAAAATACATACACTATATGTCTGGTGCAACGTCATGTCAGCAGAATTTCTGGAAAAGTATAACGGTGTCCTGCAAGGAATACTGCAGTGGGATAAGCTTGACGCCCTCTGGTCAACCATTCTACAGGAGAAGACCGACGGCTGGTATATCTATGCGCTGGGCCATGATTTACCGGAGAAAATTGCAGAAAGCGATGATGTAGAACGCTTTATTTCCCGAATGGACAACTTATTACGTATAGAACACGATGAAGACTTTTGCGGGATTGTCTATACCGATGACTTTACTCATCCTACACTGGTGAAAATCTTTGATCCGAACAACCTGGGTACGTCCTGTGGGTCAAGTAAGATACCACCGCTGCCAGGCTGGGTAATGAGCCGAAGCAAGCCTGTCGTATTGGGTGATAATCTTGTTGTGCCTGGCAACAGAAAGCGCTGGTGGAGTAGACTCTGGAACTAACACGAAGAAATATCGAGATAATTCACATTTAATATCATATATTTTACAATAGCTTATAAACTATTTTGAATTATTTTTCTCTAAATCACCTGCAGGATGTTGAGAAATATGGTTTTTCCTGCTAGATTTGACACAAACACGCAATTTACGCTAACAATAATGCCATGCAAGAGGTAGACCATGACAACTAAAAAAACCTTTGCTCAATTACTAGTATTGCCCGCAGTACTGGTATCTCTATCTGCTTCAGCAACAGAACTTGACCAACCAGGTGATGGGCCATTCTTTGGCGAAGATGCAAACGGTCAATGGTTGATCGGTGGTAAACTCGCCTCTATGAACAACAGCGATGACGGCATTAGCCAAGATTCTGCTCAAAATGCCGGCATTATACTTGGCTATGAGTTCGCGCGACCTGTCTGGAAAGGCAAAGCGGCTTTCGAGTTTCAGTATCTGCCCAGCGTTTCATGGGGTGATGTAAACGGTGCGGACTCCAGTAATCCAAGTATCTATCCTAACGGCGGCAGATGGGAAAACCCCGTTTACAGCGGTTATGTCGCCTATCGTACACCAGGTAAAATATATGCCAAGGGTAAGGTCGGCATCGTTGCTTCCCGTTTCAAAATTGAAACTACCTGGGGACCACAACAGGAAGTCCCTATATATGAAGAAGTCCCTGTCCTGGACCCGGAAACAGGAGACCCTACGGGCGAAACTGAAACGGTACAGACTGGTACAGATCTGGTAGGAGGAACACCAGGTACTGAAAGAATCGTTCAGGAAAACAAAACCCAGATCGGTTATGGCCTTGGTGTTGGTGTGCATATAGGCAAGAATTTTGACCTCGAGCTTGAATATGAAGGTAATCAGGGCAAGTCGCAGCTCTATGACTTTGGCATAAATGCAATCGTAAAATTGCCTTAAACCCAGAAAAAAGGTTTTATTCGGCCAGCTGCTGCTTAGGCGCTGGCTACTTTTTTGCCCTCAGAAACGGGCCAGTATGGTGCAATCACAGGGTTCAACAGCGCACGAGCATCCCTCAACGCCTTTTCGACTTTGTCTGAATCTGGCGCTGAGGAAAAAATAAAACCCAGATAACTCGCCCCTTCAGGCAAGGGGGTTACGTGGTACCCTTCGCGTAAGCTAATCTCTACATCATCTATGTATGGCACCTTTTCTGCCTTCATAACCCCCTCAACCCGACGCAGGATGCCTGCTTCTTCGGTGGGTAGCATTAGGACACCTGCTGCCCCGTCTTTAAGCTCCAGTGGCAACTCCTGTCCAATAGCATTCGCCAGCACCAGTTGTTCGAGCGAATATCCTGTACCAAAACTAAGCAATCGACTGCAAAGGCCGCCAATTGTCCTTGCTGCCAGTTCTATCAACCATGCACCCTGTTGATTAAGACGGCATTCGGCATGAACAGGACCGGTAACCAGACCAAACGCGCTACAGGCATCTTTTACAGTTTCTACTAAAAGCCGCCTCTCACTGAGCGAAATTCTTGCCGGAGAAATATAATAAGTCTCTTCAAAATATGGGCCTTCCATCGGCTCTGGTTTATCAAAGATGGCAAGCACATCGAGCTGACCATCTACCAGCATCCCTTCGATGGCAAACTCCCTGCCAGGAATATATTGCTCCAGGAGTAGGTTATTTTTCTCATATAAATCAATCTCTTCTGAAATTATCTTAAGACTTCGCTGCACGCCCCGGTTAAGTTCATCGTGCGTATCGGCACGTATCACCCCCCTGCTTCCTGATAATGCCAGCGGCTTGATGACGCAGGGAAAACCAAAATGCGGCTCATCCAGCAGCTGTTGCACACTTACTTCCTCGACTGAAAAAGCAGGCACCTGTAGGCCTGCCTGTCGCAGGCAAAGTCGAGATAAATCCTTGCGTCTGGCAAGACGAACGGCGGCGGGAAGGTTTTGCTGCAGACCGGTTTTTGCAGCGAGCTTTGCGACAAGTTCGAGCGTGCTGTCATCGGTCCCGATAACCGCATCGTATTGCCGCTGCTCGAACAGCTTCAACAGGATAGAGAGTGCAGACCTGTGATCTTGAAGAGGGACATCAATACCAGCCGAAACTGGGGAAGAAATAGCCCACTCGCCCTGGGACGCAAGATTAATCTCCAGGTTAAGTGACAACGCGGCCCTGACGTAGGGCTGAATGCGATAGCTTTCAGGCGGTGAGACGATAAGTACGCGCCGTTTCACCGCCTTTATTTTATGGCACCCTTAACTAACTGGGCTATTGAGCAAGATGATATCTGAATTAACCGCCGCAACCGCCGGCACCACAACCACCGCCACCACCGCCGCAGGCACCGGACCCACCAACTGACTTGAACACATTATTAAAAATAAAGCTGGCACCTGTCGGACCATCACGGTAATCGATTTCACAGCCCTGCAGATAACCCAGGGCAACCGGATCAACAAGTATGCTGCAGTTATCGTTGCCAAGCTGGCTATCAGATTCAAGTTTTTCTTCAGCATAGGTCATACCGTATGAAAGACCACTGCACCCCCCTCCGTGGACAAACACTCGAATGCCTGTTACATCTTCTTCAACCTGCTCAAGCAGTTCACCCATTTTTTCAAGTGCAATGTCAGTAATTGACATCATGTCACTGGTAATTTCCGTCTGAAAAGCTGCTTCACCCATGATTATACTCCTGTGTTAAATCGTTTAAATTCTAATATTAGCAGAGATATGGGGTCGATGGAGCAGAATTACACCCTCAATATCTGAAACATTAGATATGATCTCAGTATATTTGAACTTAAAATATTTTTTTAGCTCATAGAAGATGATTACATGAATCCCGACCAGATATACAAGCCAGACCCAATAAATGTATCCGGCTATCCGGTGATTAATATCTTATTTACCTTTAATTTCTGGCGGGTTAAAGGAAAAACAACTTCATTTCCGGTACAATTCAAAGATTAATCACACAGCATTACAGGTTAGGCGACATGAGTAGAATGGTATTTTGTCAGGTACTTAAGAAAGAAGCGCCCGGGTTGGAACAGGTTCCTCATCCAGGCGAACTCGGTATTCGAATCTATGAAAATATTTCAGCTGAAGGCTGGCGCCAATGGCTTGATCGCCTGACGATCATTATGAATGAAATGCGCATCAGTACCGCTGACCCCCAGTCACTGGAAGTAATAGAATTGCATATGACAGGCTTTCTATTTGGCGAAGGTGAAGAGGGACAAATGCCAGCAGGCTTTCAGCCTCCACCGGCAAAGAAATAACCCGCCCCATTTGCTCTACTGCTAGTTTGGTGTGGCCCTGACCATCAGTGCTTTCATCTCACGCACAGCCTCAGCCAGGCCCGTGAAGACAGCACGGGCTATGATGGCATGGCCAATATTCAGGTCTGATAGTCCTTCGATTGCCGCTATCCGCTCAACATTGTGATAATGCAGGCCATGGCCTGCATTGACTTTTAGTCCCCTGCTTTTTCCATAAGCAACGGCTTCCACTATCGATTGAAATTCACTGTTAGCCACTTCATCCGTCCCGGCATCTGCATAATGCCCGGTATGTAATTCGACCACCCTGGCTCCGGCATTAATTGAGGCATCCAGCTGAACTGGGTCAGGATCAATAAATAATGAAACCAGGATACCGGCATTATGCAGGCGCTCTACGCCTGAGCCTATTCTGGACAGATTCCCAGCCACATCCAGCCCACCCTCAGTCGTCAGCTCTTCACGCTTCTCCGGCACCAGACAAACCTCTTCCGGCTGACTGCTGATAGCGATCTCAATCATCTCATCGGTCACGGCCATCTCCAGGTTCATACGCGTCTGGATGGTCTGCCGCATGATGACCAGGTCCCTGTCCTGAATATGCCTGCGGTCTTCACGAAGATGCAGAGTAATAATATCCGCACCCGCCTGTTCAGCGATGAACGCTGCCTGCACAGGATCAGGGTAGATGGTTTTCCGCGCCTGGCGAATAGAGGCGACATGATCGATGTTTACACCGAGTTTTAAAGTAGTCATACAAATTCAGTCTTTGGTCATTGTTTTTGGAACTTTTAACCTGGAACTTTAAGCCTTCAGCTCAATCCCAGTAATACCTGATGAAATACCAGCCGGCTATGTAATGGTTTACCCGCCAACTGCCTGTCCAGCAGGTAACGAACCAGTCTACGGCACTCTTTCAAACTCTCTTTATCAGTAAATACATCATGGTAAAAATCCAGCAAGCTTTTCCCCTTGATGTAGATACCTTGCTCCTCAGGCCGGTACTCCTGCGCCACTTGTGAAACAGGTCTTGGCCCTTGCTCTGGAATGTACTGATATCTGCCCTCTGCTGCAACAGGTCGCGATGATCCCGCTTCGTGGTGCAGAATAAGACCATAACCACTCTGGCTGAGAAGTTCTTTTTCAAATCGCCTCAGGGTATGCTGTATCGGGACACCCTGATAGATTTCATCAAAGCTCTTACTGTAAAAATCAAACAGGCTTTCATGTGCATCATGCCGATGTAATAATTTCAGCAATAGTTCGTTCAGATAAAAAGCAGCGTATTTCTGCTCAGCTGCCAGTTCTCTGGCACCGCCAGTGGCCTCAATGCCGGTAAGTAGCGGCAGCTCCCCTTTTCCACTCCAGCCCAGTAAGAGTGCTTGAAACGGCATAACCAATGCACGTTTACGAGATTTCGGATTTCTAACGCCACGGGCAAGTAAACCGACTCGGCCGTACTGCCGGGTAAAGACTTCGATAATCAGGCTGGTTTCGCGAAATGGTCTGGCGTGCAGCAGAAAAGCCGGCTGGGACTGTACCCTCATTCTTCCTCTATATATCCAATCGAGCGTAACATTACTGCATTATCAGACCAGTTTTCTCTTACCTTCACCCAAAGCTGTAGAAATACTTTTCGTTCAAAATAGGACTCCAGTTCTTCCCTGGCCTGAGTACCGACAGTACGTAGTTTTTCGCCTTTCTTACCAATGATAATGCCTTTCTGGCTCTCTTTCTCTACCCAGACAATAGCATCCACCCGTATCAGTGACTCTGTCATCTCCATCTGCTGTATTTCGACTGCAAGTGCATAAGGAATTTCATTATGCAGTTGGCGAAAAAGCTTCTCTCTTATAGTTTCTGAAATGATAAATCGGGCACCTTTATCTGTCGCCTGCCCTTCAGGAAACAGTAATGGGCTTTCTGGGAGAAACTCAGGTAAAACATCCATTAATGCCTGAACATTATTTCCATCACTGGCAGAGAGAGGAATAATCGCCTTGAAATCATGCATCTGGGAAGAAGATTCAATTAATGGCAGCAGCTGATTTTTATTTTTCAGTTTATCAATTTTATTAATCAGCAGTATCAGATTCGTATTTTCCTGCTGTGCCAGTTTCAGGGCATAACGGTCCTCTTCTTTCCAGCCTTCAGACGTGATCATCAACAGCGTAACATCAACACCCACCAATGCATTCACGGCAGTCTTATTCATGACCTGGTTGATATAGCGTTTACTACCGAGATGCACCCCTGGCGTATCAACAAAAATCATCTGGTACTCTTCTGTCGTACTGATGCCCAGCAATCGGTGTCGGGTTGTCTGGGGCTTAGGTGATGTAATACTGATTTTTTTGCCTATGATGCGATTCAACAGGGTTGACTTGCCTACGTTTGGTCGACCCAGAATAGCAATAAAACCTGCATGGAAAGCTTTTTTCATAGTACTGATTTATCCGGATATTGCCTGCAGGGCCTTTTCAGCAGAATTCTGTTCAGCCTTACGACGGCTAGCACCCTGACCAAGGAACATTTGCCTGGTATCAGTTATCAAACATTGAACTCGAAATGACTGCTTGTGCGGAGGACCACTTACATCGAGAACAGTGTATTCCGGCAGTTCCTGTGATCGTTGTTGCAACAGCTCCTGCAAGCGGGTTTTCGGATCTTTAAGAATATTATCCGGTTCGCTCAAAGCAAGTCTGCCAGCAAATATCCGGGTGACGAATTCCCTGCATGGCTGGATTCCCCCATCCAGGTAGATGACACCGATAATTGCCTCTATGACATCAGAAAGAATTGAGTCTCGCGCCTGATCGCCACTTTTTAACGCACCCGGGCCCAGGATAAGATGCCTGCCCAGATCTAACTCCCTGGCAAGTTCTGCCAGGGTTTCCTGTCGTACCAGACTCGCGCGCAATCGGGTCAACTCCCCTTCATCTGCATCTGGAAACTTTTCAAAAATTGCATCTGCAATGATAAAACCCAGCAG
>JBLYYR010000287.1:0-18429 GCA_048550195.1 Arenicellales bacterium | reverse complement strand
GGTACCCATACAGCTGTTGCCCAAATAAGGATGTTATAAAGAATACCCATTATCAAAGTTTGAGCAACTAAGCTCCAAACTCCGGCACCATTGAATGCCATTATCACTGCGACGGCGCTACTTATAAAAGATGCAATAAATTTCGCTTTCGTTAAAACTGCATAGTTAAGCTCTTTTCGTAATATTGTATTCTGCACACTACTTAAGGCATTGATAATAAAAGATAATGACATCACCTGCGTAATTAAAACGAGATCATCATTATTATAGAAAGCAGCTATCGGAGCAGCTGAATAGTAGGTTATCAACGTCAGAAATAATCCAACAAAAATATTGAAATAGAAAACAGAAGAATAGTGTACGGGAAGCACTTTTCTTCTCTGTATTAAAGCACTTCCCAGGCCGATATCAGTAAAAACGCTAGCGATACCAATAATTACCATAACCATTGCTATCAGGCCAAAATCAGATGGTTCTAATAGTCTCGCCAGAATTATGGTAACGACAAACCCAACTCCGTCCGTTGCAATTCTTCCGGCAAACTCCCAGATTAATGCACTAATACCTTTAGACTTTAAATTGTCCATTTATTTATATCAGGTCTTCGTCGGTTCGCACAGAAATGTTAGTACAGTCGCGATGCACATTTTGAATATGGCCGCCTATATTGATGGATCACCCTCAAACAGGGATTATATTTTTGTCTTTAAATACGTAAATAAAACTTTTGTGGCATTGTTTGTATTTCGATACGTCCTGGGTGCTACCTAAAGAGGGACACTTAAAAAACTGGGTCTACTTCATTATTTAAATGCCATTAATTTGAAGAAAATTCAGATAAAGCTTTTTCAATTAGCACCGCATTTTTTAGATCATCGCATCTTGAAATGTTGAATTTCTCTGGACCAGAGTAACTGTATTCTTTTCCATCAATATCCAATTTTTCAACCAGTTCATCATAAACATGGCGTGGATTCTGACAAAACTCTTCGTACTGAACTACCATCTTTCTCGACTCGTCCAATGAGGCCATACCCTCTGATATTGCTGTGTTAATAAAGTGTAACTGACCCGCCGATTGAGTAACTGGTTCCAGGCCTTTTAATTGTGGATATTCAGGTATTTTGAATGAATACCATTCATTCTCACTACCTAACTGCCGTTTGCGAGCATCAAGAATAGAAGACACATTCATCACTGGATCACGTTTTATCTGTATAAAAAGAGCTTTTTTAAAAATTGCATCCAGAAACGGGATATTATAATTCAATATCATGCATTTCAGTGCAAAGGGCTTATTGAATATCCGGGTAAGTGTGGTGAGCTCATTAACCAGCATGCCCTTATCAACCACACGATGCATTTCTTCATCTGGCAACCAGTCCAGTTCCTTAAAGGGAAGAAATCGGCGCCAGAAATACCAGAACTCGTTCGGTGCTAATGCTCCTTTTGTCTTGCCATTTACTGATTCAAATGAAATGGGGCTATTGAAATCAAGAATTTCATTGCGGTAGTTATAACGAGGATCAGCCAATAGCAATTGTATCTGCGCTCCTATTACTGGAGCACCATAGAATCTGGATAGGAGATTCGTGGGATATGCTGATACACCACTATTTGCAAGCCATTGTGTGAATAATGTCGTACCGCTGCGCAATGGTCCCATTATAAAAATAAGAGGATGATCTGGCCCAAGTGCAGGCGTGTCTGTAAGAAGCTGTTCCTCGGCACAACCCAATGCACCATTCAATGATCCTAGCAGATTTTCCAGTTGGGCGTTTCTCCTGAAAACCTTCTCACGTTCTTTTTCTTCTGCTTTACTGTACATCTGAACTTTTGCACTTTATTAAATCAAATTTATCCATCTGCTCTTCAATGCCTTGTGGACCAGCTTCCATTAATGCGTCAATTACAGAAAGATATGGTACAAACTCTTCTGCTCTTTGTTTGTATGGTGCAGGCTGCATCGCAATGAACCGCAAATCGATATCTGCACTATCAAAGAGCTCATTGTCGTAAAGTGCCTGTCCTCCCTGGGGATTGATGTATGTGGCTGCACCTTCACGTTTGCAGATATCAAGAATTCTTTCCTGGCCAGATAAAGCTTCGTTATGATAACAGCGGCTACTTACCACAAACTCAGTCGTTATTCCTAAAAATACAGCCAGGGTACGAAGATGTTGAACAAGAAAGTCTGCCAGGTTATCGGTTTCATAACAGATCATCTCCTCAATGACCGGAAAAACCTCAGAATAAAAAGGTGCTTTTCGATAGGTATTCTCAATCGATTTAATCATTTTTTTTCGCCAGACAGGCGATGAGTGCAATGATATTTCACAAATTTTCTTGTTCTGAGACGCCTGGTCTAGTGTGATAGTAAGATAACTCGGTTTACCGTTAATCAGAATGCGATTCCGGTTGACCCATCCTCTCTTTATGTAATTAACATCATCGTAAATCACGAAACGGTCAACTGTGTTTAACAACTGCCAGTAACCAAGATAAGGGAAAAAATAGGGCTGCATTATCGCAAGTTTCATGCCTTGTCCTCTAACAACACCCTGATCACAGAGGTCACAGCATTAACCATGGAGTCATCCATAGTCGTGCCCGTTGGCAATACAACAACCCTGTCTGATACCTTTTTAGTATTTGGCAACAGAAGACCTGCATGAGGGTACAGCTCATTATAAGGTGTCATATTATGACACCCTGGCCAGAAATATCTTCGCGCCAGAATATTTTCAGCATGCAGGGCCTGAATGATCTGTTCCCGGTTTGCCGGGCATTTCTCATCAACCTCTATCACAACATACTGGAAGTTGTTTCTTTCAGATTCATCAAAGGCCAGTAAACTGATACCGGGCAAATCGGAAAACGCCTCACGGTAAACCTGATAATTGTGCTGGTTAGCCCCAACTATTCCTTCTAGCGAATCAAAATTGACTATACCCATAGCGGCACATAATTCAATCATCTTACCATTTGTACCTGGATGGATGACATTATCCATCCCTGAGAATCCAAAGTTACGCATCAGGCGCATCGCATCGGCAAGTACATTATCGTTGGTGAGCACGGCTCCACCTTCGAATGTATTAAAAAACTTTGTGGCGTGAAAACTTAATATCTCACAAGCCCCAAAATTACCAATCATCGTTCCCTTGTATGAACAGCCAAAAGCATGTGCAGCATCGAACATCAATTTGAGATTATATTCATCAGCTATTTCCTGCAAAGCCTCTACGGGTGCTCCACGGCTCCAGAGATGAACACCAATTATTCCAGTAGTGCGTGGGGTTATCATACTCCGAACCGCTTCAGGATCGAGAGCATGGGTTACAGGGTCAATGTCGGCAAAAACCGGGGTGATAGCCTGCCAATGCAGGGCATGCGCAGTAGCAATAAATGTGTATGATGGAATAATTACCTCGCCCTCAAGTTTCAGAGCACGAATGGCAATCTCAAGTGCGATTGTACCGTTGCACATAGCAACACAGTGCTTTACACCATGGTAATCAGCCACTCGCTGTTCAAATTCCTGTACTATCGGTCCATTATTGGTCAACCAGCGCCGATCAAAAATCTCCTCAGCGTATTTCAGGAAGGCTTCCCGACTACCTATGTTAGGACGGCCAACGTGCAATGGCTCTACAAAGGCAGGAGGTGCACCATTTATGGCAAGGTCATTTATTGTTTTGATTGTCTTCATATGTTTTTTTAAGAGTTCGGGGGGGGGGATTACTCGCTGAACTCTGTGCGATATCGATTAATTGTTGATATTAGCCATTAGCCCCTGGTACCAAGCCCAATTGACTACCCTACTAAATTAATCAACTATGTCTTGCTTTTTGTGATTTTACTCATTTTTTCACTTTTGGACAAATAAAGAATATTACTAAACGGAGATGCAGTTTCTGATTCCAACGCAGGCATTTGACCCACCTCTATTCCTGGTGATAAAGATGAATGACATAAGACGAAGATTTTACGCAATGATTGATGGTTCGATGACTCTGCCTTAGAGATGTTTTATTTTTCTGGTCATCACGGTATAAATTATTTTATACTAAAAAAATTTATAAGCCCCTCAAGATCCTGAATCTTCATACTCGCGTAAGACCCTTAATGCATTACTATATTCTTCTTTGTCGACACTGACTGTCACTAGGTCGATCAATGGCAGCTCCCCTATTCCACCCTGTAGGTACTCGCCATTTACCCTTGCAGATATCCCCTGCTGCTCAAGAAGTCCCTTTATTATATGGGCATCAACCGCATTTTGGGCTGAATATACTTTTATCATGTGTTGCCTGCGCTATGATGAAATATTTTTATAATATAGCTAAGATTATACTATGGGGATAGAGGATAATACTTCATGCAAAGAATACAGCTGCGTATTACAGAATTAAGCTGTCCTGAACCCGCTTCCGAACGCATGCTTGAAACACTCGGCATAATCACTCTGGATGATCTACAAAAAATTGGGCCTGTTCAGGCTTACCTTGAGCTAGAGTGTCATCTCAGGCCGAAACCCGGCCATAATCTACTTTATGCTAATGACACTGGAGAACCGGCCCTGGCCATCCTTGACGAAAGATGAACGTGTCAATCTCATTATGGAGGTTGAGGCCTGTCACGACTTACAACAACAAACGCAGACGAGAATGAAAAATGACAAATAAGAACCCATTGAAATCAGTACAGGAACTTGGACAGAGCATATGGCTGGATGACATACACCGTGGCATGCTTAATAATGGTGATTTTCAGTCCTATATAGAGAATGACGGTATTACCGGTGTAACATCCAATCCAGCTATTCTAAAAAAAGCGATCCTTGATCGTGATGATTACGATACTGCCATTGCACAACTGGCATCCGAGAATACAGATGCCCGGAGTACCTATGAAAAACTGGTCATTGCCGATCTGCAACAGGCCGCTGATCTTCTGCGGCCAATATATGACAACAGTAATGGTCAGGATGGCCTTGTCAGCATGGAGGTCTCTCCACACTATGCTCACGACACGGAGAAAACCATTCACGCCGGACGCCGTCTTTGGGAAAAGCTGGCAAGACCCAATGTTTTAATCAAAATACCTACCACAAAAGAAGGCCTGCCAGCTATTCGCGCGCTGATTGCCGACGGCATCAATGTGAACGCCACTCTGCTCTTTTCCGTCTCACGTTATCGAGAGGTTGCAGCTGCCTATATTGCCGGCATTCAGGACAGAGTAAATGCCGGCCTGTCGGTAGAAAAAATTGCTTCAGTAGCCAGCTTCTTCCTCAGCCGTATTGATGTGATGGTTGATAAAAGGCTCTCTGCAATGGAAGCGCCGGCTGAACTAAGAGGAAAAGCTGCTATTGCCTCTTCACGTATGGCCTATCAGGTATATAAACAACTTTTTTCTGGTAACGAATGGCAGACTCTGGCAAATGCCGGTGCTCATCCTCAGCGACTGTTATGGGCAAGCACCAGCACCAAAGACCCATCTTATCCAGATGTCATGTATGTCGAGGCATTAATTGGTGAAAAGACAGTCAATACCTTGCCGCTTAAGACATTGAATGCCTACCGGGATCATGGCATACCTGAAGTTCGCCTTGAAGATGAGCTTGAACAGTCAGAAGCTGTACTGCAGAAAGTTGATGAACTTGGTATAGACATGGAAGTTGTTGCACAGGAACTGGAAGACGAAGGCCTGGAAAAATTCATCAAGCCGTTTGATCTGCTGCTTGATACACTGGAATCAAAACTTGCTTAATTGCAGATTCTTTTATGCCAGAATTTTCTCCACCCCGCCCATATAACCACGCAGGACTTCCGGGACGATGATAGAACCATCTTGCTGCTGATTATTCTCCATCACCGCGACCAGTGTCCTGCCCACAGCCAGGCCAGAACCATTAACCGTATGAAGTAGTTCCGGCTTGCCGGTTTCCGGGTTGCGCCAGCGCGCCTGCATCCGCCGGGCCTGAAAAGATCCGAAGTTGCTACATGAAGATATCTCGCGATAAGCCTCCTGACCGGGCAGCCAGACTTCAAGATCAAAGGTTTTGGCGGCACCGAAACCCAGGTCTCCACCGCACAGATTGACCACTCTGTAGGGCAACTCGAGTGCCTGCAATATGCCTTCAGCATGAGATGTCAGTTCTTCCAGTGCCTGCCAGGAATCCTCTGCACGGACGGCCTGTACCAGCTCTACCTTCTCAAACTGGTGCTGGCGAATCATGCCACGGGTATCGCGGCCATAGGATCCGGCTTCACTGCGAAAACAGGGGGTATGGGCCACTCTTTTGAATGGCAGTTGATCAGCATCAATAATCTCATCGCGCAGGAGGCTAGTGAGCGGGACCTCAGCAGTCGGAATAAGATAGGTGTCGTGCTCGGTATACAACTTGAACAGGTCTTCTTCAAATTTCGGCAGCTGGCCGGTTCCACGCAAGCTGTCCGCGTTAACAATGTACGGCACATAGGTCTCTGTATAGCCATTTTGCCGACTATGTGTATCCAGCATAAACTGGGTTAGTGCCCGGTGCATGGTAGCGAGCTCTCCCTGCAAAACAACATAGCGGCTGCCTGTTATTTTTGCAGCAGTTTCGAAATCCATTCCCTTAAAGGCACCCAGACCAACATGGTCCTGCGGCTCAAAATCAAGTTTCCCGGGTTCGCCCCAAAGACGTAATTCAACATTATCTGCCTCATCCTTGCCGACAGGTACCGACTCATGCGGAATATTGGGGATACCTGCCAGCAGTTCATTTAGCTTTTCCTGAATGGAGACCAGCAATTGCTCAGCGTTCTTTAATTCTGCACCGAGGTTAGCTATGGCATCTAACAGAGGCTGAATATCTTCACCACTCGCCTTTGCCTTGCCTATCTTTCTGGATTCAGCGTTACGGCTACCTCGCAACGTCTCAACCTGCACCTGCAGAGTTTTACGTTGTGCCTCAAGCTCTAAAAACTGCTCTTTATCGAGCTGAAAGCCCTTGACAGCCAGTTTCCCGACAACCTCATCTAGGTCATTTCGTAATAATTGTGGATCAAGCATATTTAGTTCTAATGTGGTATTTACTTCAAAAAAAGGAAAAATTAGCTGTTATATTTTGTTCAAAATTTCATGCGTTAACTTCCGCATTCCAGCTAAGAACATGACCGGGCTCGAATGTGCCTGACAGCTCAGCGATTATGCCTGCAATCTTCTCAGGTTTATCAAAAAACTCTATTACCTGCGGTAAATCGAGTGATAAATCCAGCAGGCTTGAGGAATGAAGCTCACCTGAAACACCATAGCCGGCAATACCACGGAAGACGGTGACGCCTCCCACCTGGTAATCATCATGTAATCTGGACAATAAATCTTTTAGTCTGCCCTCTGCTTCTGTGCAGTATATCCGAACTACCGTTACATTCATTGTTCTCATTTCAAGGTCACCTTTCGACATCGCTACATCTGTCTGGCCACAGCCACACCCAGCCAAACCGCTATAATACAGAGTGCAACACTCAATAGCATGTTCAGTAATGCCAGTGTGACAGAGCCATTCTCAATCAGATTAAGTGTTTCTATGGAAAAAGTGGAAAAAGTAGTGAACGCTCCCAGCCCTCCTATCAATATCGCGCTACGCCAAAGTACATCGAATGCCGATCTTTCGATCAGCAAAACAAATAAAAAACCCATCAGTAGAGAACCCAGAACATTTACTGCCAGTGTCCCATAAGGAAACGATCGACCTAACATGGAATAGACTGCATTCGACATGCCATAGCGCATCAGGGCGCCTACAGCCCCACCCGCTGCAATGACTAAAAGCTGTTTCACCTTGTCTTCATCACTTTGCCAGCATCACGTTTTGCTGTTTCACTTTTTTTCCACTCTGCCTGGTCCAATTCTGCAAGATATCTTAGACGTTCTGCAATCTTTTTTTCCAGTCCACGATCCAGCGGCTCATAGTAGCGAACGGGTTTCATTCCTTCAGGGAAGTAGTTCTCTCCGGCGGCATAACCCTCTTCCTCATCATGTGCATAACGGTAATTCTGGCTGGCACCGAGTTCCTTCATCAGTTTTGTCGGTGCATTTCGTAGATGCATGGGTACGGACTGCGAACCCGTTTTACGTACATCAGAGAGTACTTTTTTCCAGGCAATATAAACGGCATTGCTTTTTGGCACACTGGCCAGGTAACTGACTGCCTGCGCTAGTGCCAGTTCACCTTCAGGACTGCCCAGGCGCTCCAGTGCCTCCCACGCATTTAGGGCCAGCTGCAAGCCTCTAGGATCAGCGTTGCCAATATCTTCACTGGCCATGCGTACCACTCGTCTGGCTACATAGAAGGGATCTGCACCCCCATCCAGCATCCGTGCAAGCCAGTACAGAGATGCATCAGGCGAAGAGCCCCGCACTGATTTATGCAAGGCGGAAATCTGGTCGTAAAACACATCACCACCCTTATCAAATCGCCGTAAATTATCCCCGGCCACCTGCTTTATAGTCTCTTCATCAATGTGCTGCTTGCCATCGACAGTGCGAGCAAAATCAACCGCAATCTCAAGCATATTCAGGGAGCGTCTGGCGTCTCCGTCAGCAAGCCCGGCAAGCAGCTGCAGGGTCTCATCGGTAATACTAATGAGTAGATCGCCCAGTCCCCGCTGCTTATCAGATAGCGCCCGCTGAAGCACCTCAATGATGTCCTCTTCAGTCAGCGCTTTCAACACATAGACTCGCAGCCGTGACAACAATGCATTGTTCAGCTCAAATGACGGGTTCTCGGTAGTGGCGCCAATGAAGTCGAAAGTACCGTCCTCTATATGTGGAAGGAAACCATCTTGCTGAGCTTTATTGAAGCGATGCACTTCGTCAACAAACAACAGCGTTTTCTCGCCGATTTCCTGATTCTGCCGAGCCTGCTCGACCACAGCGCGAATATCCTTAACGCCGGCATGCACCGCCGACATTGTTAATAAACGTGCACTTGAATGATGTGCAATCAATCTTGCCAATGTAGTCTTGCCGGTACCCGGTGGTCCCCACAGAATCATCGAATGTGCATGTTGTGTTTCCACCATATGATGGATAGGTCTGCCCTCTTTCAGCAAGTGCTGTTGACCGGCGCACTCGGAGATTTCCTGTGGCCGCATGCGATCAGCCAACGGTGCATGCGGTGAAATGGAAGACATCACCACACTAACCACCCTCTTCGATGACATCTACGCCTGCTGGAGGGGTAAACGAAAAAGTTTGTACAGGAATATCACTATTTTCTTTTACATTCTTGAAGCGAATTTGCGTCGTCTGGCCAAAGCTGTCCTGCATCTCAAGCAACTGCAAACTGCCGCTCAAAAACCCTATATGGATATCAGTAAATCCTGAATCCCGGCTCTTCGGTATCATACGCACCCAGTCTAAACCTTCACGCTGGCCGGCATCCTCAAGAATGAAGGTCTCAGACAGGTCACCTTCTCCTGACAGTAGCATAGCAGGCGTTTGAGTGACTGCTGCATCAGACTGCCGATGGGTAATCTGCTCCAGCTCAACATCATGTATCCATACCTGTTTGCCATCCCCTACAATCATCTGCTCAGATGGCGTGGCATAATGCCAGTAAAACTTTCCCGGGCGCTGTATCGACAATTCACCACTGGATGCCTCCAGCAGATTCAACTTTTCGTCCATTACCGTCTGCTCGAAACTGGCAGAATAGCTTTTTATTTCACTATAAAATCGCTGCAGATCTTCCAGCCCTGAAGCAAAAGAAGGCAATGGTGATAGGAGAAGAATTACGATTGAAGTAATTGAGATTGTTTTCATGAATAATAATTAACCACGGAAGCACAGGGGTACACAGAGGTGAAAAAATATGGATGTGGTGGAAAAGTCTTTTGAACTATCAAGCTTAATCCTTGACAGGCTTCGGCGCCAGAACTTCCCGTTTGCCGGAGTTATCTGCTGCAGTAACTACACCGGCCATTTCCATAGTTTCGATCATACGGGCAGCGCGATTGTAGCCGACACGCAGTTTTCTTTGCACCGAGGATATGGATGCGCGCCGGCTTTCTGTGACACAACGTACGGCCTCATCATAGAGCGGGTCCTGTTCACCGTCATCACCGTCAGCGGTCAGATTCCCACCCGTTTCCGGTTCTTCCAGCACGGCATCATCATATTCCGGGTGACTGGCTTCAGTGAGTTGCGACACCACCCGATGTACTTCATCATCGGAAACAAATGCACCATGCACACGGACGGTATTGCTCGCTCCGGGAGGCAGAAACAACATGTCGCCCATACCCAGCAGGCTTTCTGCACCGGCCTGGTCAAGTATTGTACGGGAATCAATCTTTGATGGTACCCGAAATGAAATCCGTGACGGTATATTTGCTTTAATCAGACCGGTAATCACATCAACAGACGGACGCTGTGTCGCCAGCACCAGATGTATGCCGGCAGCGCGCGCTTTTTGCGCCAGTCTTGCAATCAGTTCTTCCAGTTTTTTACCAACCACCATCATCAAATCAGCAAGTTCATCGATAATAATAACGATATGCGGCAGTGTCGTTAATTCTTCAGGTTCATTTCCAGGCTCTACCAGTGGATTCATCAAGGGAGCGCACTGTTTGATACCCTCCTCCACTTTACGATTGTAACCAGCAAGATTGCGTACGCCCACAGCAGCCATCAGCCTGTAGCGTCGTTCCATCTCAAATATTCCCCAGCGCAGGGCATTGGCGGCTTTCTTCATGTCGGTGACGACCGGTGCCAGCAGATGAGGCAGGCCTTCGTATACCGAGAGTTCCAGCATTTTCGGGTCTACCAGGATCAAACGTACATCTTTTGGCGTGGATTTGAAGATAATACTCAGTATCAGGGCATTAATGCATACTGATTTACCCGAGCCGGTGGTACCGGCAATAAGCAGATGCGGCATCTTGCACAGATCAGCAACGACCGGGGCACCGCTGATATCTTTACCCAGAAGTATTGCCAGTGGAGTACCGGCATCCTCATAGGCCTTTGATGAAAGGCCTTCGATAAAGCCAACGTTTTCTCTGAATTCATTAGGAATTTCGACGCCCATATAGGGTTTACCTGCAATGTTTTCCACGACTCTGACGCTTACGACAGAAAGAGAACGTGCCAGATCATTGGCCAGATTGGCGATTTGTGAGGCCTTAACACCGGGTGCCGGATCAATTTCGAAACGTGTGATGACGGGCCCGGGTTGAACCTCAACTACCTGCACTTCAATATTAAAGTCCAGCAGCTTCCGCTCCAGCATGCGCGATATGGTTTCTAATGCTTCCCGTGAATAGCCGCCTTCATGTACAGGAGCAGGATCCAGTAATGACAAACTCGGCAGCAACTTATCGACAGGGCCTGAAAACAGATCAGTTTGCTTTTCACGCTCCTTGCGCTCGCTTTGCTCAGGTTTTGCAATCTTAGGTTCTATGCGAACCGGCTTTTTCTTCTCCTGGCTACGCCTCGCCTTCTTCACACTCAGCTGGCGCTGTTCCAGCACCCTGTGTGATTCCTTCTTCTCCTGCAGAGAAACTATCAGAGCCCTGACACGATCATAGGCGAGCAAGGTGTATTTTCCGGTAATATCCATCAACCAGAACCAGGATAATCCGGTCAATAGTGTCACGCCGGAAAGAAACAGGGCGAGCAACAACAATGTCCCCCCCACAGCGCCAAACGATGGAGTCAATGTGCTGGCAATAGCACCGCCAAGATACCCACCTGCCAGATAACTGCTGGCATCGACCGGTAAACTGAAATACATCTGAGACAAACCGCAGCCTCCAATCAGGGTAAGAATAAAACCAATGGAAACGATTACCCTGGTCTGAATATCCTTGGCATGACTGGCTGATTTCTGCCGATAAATCCGGATTACCAGCCAAAGCAGCATAATCGGGAACAGATAGGCCATCAGACCAAACAGGTTGAGAAACAGGTTGGCAAAACTTGCCCCTGTGCGTCCACCCAGGTTTGATACCATGCCGGTATCAGTGCTGTGCGACCATCCCGGATCCTGAGGAGAGAAGCTGACAAGGGCAATCAGCAGGAACAACGCAACAACAGTGAGCAGGAACAGTATGCTCTCGCGCAATCCAGCCCTTACTTTGGGTGTAATTACCGGCTCTTTCTTTTTGTTTACTTTTTTTCGCTTGGCCTGTGGCATCAGTTTCTCAATGATAGCTCTACAGCAGGATGAACAATCCTGCCCTGTTCTACGTTTACCGCCGTTGCAAGTGTTTCTCCTTTTACCCCCTCTTCAAGCAATAGCCTGATGTATGGCAGCAGTTCGGCACTTAAGGCCTGTGAAGCAGAACGGGGGACAGCTGCCGGTATATTGGTGACTGCAAAATGAACCACGCCTTCCTCGGTATACGTTGGTGCAGAATAATCGGTTGCTTTTGTCGTCTCGACACAACCACCCTGATCGACGGCGATATCGGCAATGACACTGCCAACCTTCATGCTAATAACCATGTCCCGGCTAATCACATGAGGCGCACGCGCACCTGGAACAAGCACAGCACCGATAACCAGGTCTGCGTGTTCAATAGCTGCAGCAACTGCATCAGGATAAGGATAAAGGCCGCTTACATTTTCACCTAATTGCCGCATCTGTGCCTGTTTTTCTCTCTTACGATCAAACACTGTCACAGTCGCACCGAGATTTTTTGCAACAATTGCAGCATTACCTCCAGCATTGCCAGCGCCTATGATAACAACATTCCCTCGCTCAGCAGCAGGCAATCCACCCAGCAGTAAGCCTTCGCCCCCCTGTGTGGCATAAAGTAATGTGGCACCGGTTTGCACAGCAACCCGACCGGCCACATCACTCATGGGAGCCAATAAAGGTAAGCTATTGTCAACCCTGAGTGTTTCGAAGGCCAGCGCTGTCAGTCCAATATTCTGTAAACTTTTAGCCAACGCGGGATTAGCTGCCAGATGGAGAAATGAAAACACAATATGATCTGCGCGTAATAAAGCTATCTCCTCAGCAACCGGCTCTTTTACTTTTACGATCAGCTCTGCTTCGCCATACAAAGTCTCTGCGTCTTTTACAATCTTCGCACCGGCTGCAATATAGGCCAGATCGTCATAACCGCTGCCGACACCGGCATCGGTCTGCAGAAACACATCGTGACCGAACGCTGTCAGCTCAGCGACTGCTGCTGGCAGCAAGGCAACACGCTGCTCAAACGGTTTAATTTCAACAGGGATTCCTATCCTCATATTGAGCACACTTCGAATAAATTTTGAACACACATCTTAAAACTAATACCAATCATCTCTTCGTTCCAAATATTCTCAATAACAGGCAATTTTGTACAATTTGCGACTGGACAAGACTGGTTTTGAATTCCAATCTGGAATGTACAGAATCATTCGAGTTGCCCTAATTTTTGCCCTTCAATTTTCGATGACGTAACATACCACACTAACCACAGTGACCGCCTGCCAAACAGAGCTTCCATCAAGGAACCTCTGATTTAATTTTGGCATGTCTCTGCATGACCTGAAGCGTGCAGTTACAAAGTGTGCTTCGCAGTGAATGGCCCAGTCTATTAGCATAAGCACAATGCCGTAGATGTGCGCTTCAGGCCTCGCCCAACGAGGCTTACAGGCTGATCCACTCTCTGCGTAGAGACATTTCGCCAGGCCCAGGCATGCTTTCAAAGTATCGCCTTGATTGTGGATCAGCCTGTAAGTCAGAGATATGCCATAATAACCATAGATTCCTAAAATAAATACTGGAGAATTTAAATGTCAGAAGTACGACACTGCCGCCTGTTAATACTGGGTTCCGGACCGGCAGGCTATACTGCTGCTGTCTATGCCGCACGCGCTAACCTTGAGCCCGTACTAATCACCGGACTGGAACAGGGCGGGCAACTTACCACCACGACTGGGGTTGATAACTGGCCCGGGGATGACAAGGGTGTTCAGGGGCCTGAATTGATGGAACGAATGAAGCGCCATGCCGAACGCTTTGGGACTGAAATCCTGTTTGATCAAATCAACAGCGTCGACCTTTCTCAACGGCCATTTCAGCTTACGGGTGATAGCGGACAATATACCTGTGATTCACTGATTATTTGTACCGGGGCCTCTGCCATGTACCTGGGGCTGCCATCAGAAGAAGCATTCAAAGGTCGCGGGGTCTCTGCCTGTGCCACCTGCGACGGTTTTTTCTACAAAAACAAACCGGTCGCTGTTATTGGCGGTGGCAACACGGCTGTTGAAGAAGCTCTGTATTTGTCAAATATTGCATCAAAAGTAACCCTGGTACATCGCCGCGACGAGCTGCGCGCTGAAGCCATTCTTGCTGATGAAATCAAGGAGAAAGCCGCCAATGGCAATGTGGATATTGCCTGGAGCTATGTCCTTGATGAAGTGCTGGGTGATGATGCAGGAGTCACCGGTGTACGTCTGAAAAGCACGAAAGATGGGTCTACAAAGGATATCGATGTACATGGTGTCTTTATCGCTATCGGCCACGCGCCAAATACTGGCATATTCAAAGATCAGCTAGAAATGGAGAACGGTTATATTAATACTAATGGTGGCTGTGACGGCAACCTTACTTCAACCAGCGTTGCAGGAGTGTTTGCAGCCGGTGATGTGATGGACCATGTCTATCGTCAGGCCGTTACCTCCGCAGGAACCGGATGCATGGCTGCGCTGGATGCAGAACGTTATCTGGCCAGCATTAAAAAAATCTGATGTCTGACAAGCAGGACACGCCCTCATTTATGTCCCGCATTTTTCCTGATATCACACCACTTAAACAAAACAGGCAGGAAAATTATATAGCAGGAAACGGGAAGCCTCGTTCCAGGTCCAGTTCAGTTTTAGACGAGTTTGATGACCCTCCCCTGCAGCTTGATGGCAGCTCTTCCATCAGTGCCAGCGACGAGCTGAGTTATCAGGGCAATGGTGTCCAGAACCGCATCATGAGAGAACTGAAACGTGGAAAATTATCCATTGAAAACCGGCTCGACCTGCATGGGCAAACAGTTGAGCAGGCACATCAATCCTGCATGCGATTCATCAATTATTGTCGACAGGCCAGGCAGTATAGCGTATTGATTATCCACGGCCAGGGTTATCGTTCGGCTGGGGCAACCCCAGTATTGAAGCAGCAGACAGATTTCTGGCTGCGCCAACACGCTGCAGTACTGGCGCATTGTTCTGCGCTCCCGCGTGATGGTGGCAAGGGTGCTGTTTATGTGTTACTGCGTAAAAAATAATCAGGGAGTTTCTGATTAAGGGCACTTCTATTTATATGGTAACTCCATCACTACCATGGAAACGTGAAGTATTGTGGTGTGACAACGGGCGCTGGTGATCTTTTACATCATAACGATAAGAAAAGACATCAATCGAGCGGCTGGAAACAACAAGATTGGCCGCAACCACAAGATGATCCCTGTCTTTTCTCCTCATATATAATGTCCGTTGTGGAGAATAAACCGTTTTCTGCGCAACAATTATATCTGTGTTTGAAAATGAACTTGCTTCAGGAATATGCAGGGCAGCCGTATATTCCAGCCGTAAAAACTCCTTTTCTGCTTCCAGTGGTTTCATTGAAATTGGTTCGGCATTGGTACCTATTTTGAAAACACCGGCCTGAAGCTGGCCGCCATCGCCTTCCATTGCCCAGCGAACAACACAGATATTCCACCTGCGTTCACCTTTTTTCTTCAGGGCAAGGACATCACCAACACGCAGTTCTTTTGTACTGGAGTCGGTATGGTTAAGGCTATAGCCGCCACTGCTTTCATTTCCTATCTTCCAGCTGGAAACAAATGAGTTTCTATCCAGGCTTTTACCAAATTTTTCCTGGAAGACACCAAGTACCATCTGTATTTCAGCAGTGGATTCAAAATCAATATCATCCACTTCCGCAGTATCAAGGTCGGTGTGCAGTATGCTGAAAATATTTGTTAGACCAAAAACAATTTTGCAATCCAGGCTGAGATCTTCTCGCTCAGCCTTGCGAATAGGGTGCATTCCCCAACTGACAACGATATGACGAAGGATTTCCATGCGTTCAAAGCCCTGCACATGGTCGATCCCTTTCAAACCAGCCGTTATGCTTTGCATAACTGATTTTAATTCCTCATTTAGACGCTCCATTAGCTCCGTGGTATCAAGAATAAGAAAGCGGCTGCCTGCAACTTTGTCTGTATCCTGAAAATAGGGCGCAGCCGGAAAATCACTGCTCAGATCGATGATAAACATACTGTTATTCTTTGGAGCGACTGATTCATTAGTCAGCCTGACCATTTCCGGCCATTTTTCAAGAGACTCAAATAACCGTGTAACACCACGAAAAGAAAAATGATAGGGGTCGCTGCGGCCAATCAGAATTGCGCGCTTGTAAGTGTGCTCTACTGATGACTGGTATGTATTCTCAGAAGATTCAATTTTTACAGGAAAACTTTCACATTCACATTCTCTGGCAATACTGTACACCAAATGGATCTGCGACCAGATGCCTTTGCGGACTGGCCGGTATGACTCATAGGACAGCATCAAGCGTCGCGTCTGAAATGAAATCGAGCCATAACAGGCCTCAGAAAACTGAGATTTGCTGGCTGTACGCATAAAACCTATAGAGCCTTGCGCCTCATCAATAATGGAATTATAACCGCAAATCAGATCACGTAGCAGCCCATCAACAGCGCCAAGCAACTTAACATTTTCATTGGCAATCGGAAGTGTTATTCCAATCCTTCTGGCATGCACCGCATGCAATATGTTGGTTACCGGCTCCTGTAACTGCCGCAACAGTCGCAGGCGGCCTTTTATTTTCATTTTACTGCAGGTAACCGCACGGATCATTAAAGAGATTTTTGGTATAAAACTGGGTAGTTCAATCTCGTCAGTCGACATCTCTTTTATAAGATTTGTCGCCATGCGTGGCTTTAGCGTATTCTTACCCGGCACAGAATCACAGTCTGTCAGGATTAACCTGCTTACCATATGAGAACCTTTTCAAGTAACTTTTTTAAAATGTTATCGTACTACTTGTTTTTATTGTATTTTCTTTGAAAGATATGACCTATGCGGCAAATTGTCAAATCAAAGTCCAGTTGATTGTAACATCTCACTACAATTGCGCTATTTTTTCTCTTATTTTTTACTCCGGGCTAGCTCCAATCAGCACCACAGCCATAGCAGCAATACCTTCCCCCCTGCCACAGAAGCCCAGGGTTTCGGTCGTTGTTGCCTTGATGTTCAGTTGTTTCTCATCGATTTTCATGTCAGTCGCTAATAATCGACACATTTCCGGGATATACGGGGCCATTTTTGGTTCCTGGGCGATAATTGTCAAATCAGCATTAATTATCTTCCAGTCATCTTCCTCCAGCATAGATACCACGTTACGTAACAAAATCCGGCTATCAATATTATGATAGCTGCTGTCAGTATCGGGAAAATGCCGCCCTATATCCCCTTTCCCGGCTGCACCAATAAGCGCATCGCAAAGACTATGTATTACCACATCCGCATCAGAATGACCGGCCAGTCCTTTTTCATACTCAATAGATGTCCCGCCCAGCACCAACGGCAGATCATCAACCAGTTTATGTACGTCATAACCCTGCCCAATTCTTATCATGTCAATTCCTGGTTCTGATAAAACACTTCAGCCAGCTGTAAATCGCCCGGCACGGTGATTTTTATATTCTCCGGGCTGCCCTGCACCATCAGTGGATGAAAACCGGCATATTCCATCGCGGACGCCTCATCAGTCACTATCACACCATTATTTTTTGCAATAAGCAAAGCCTGTCGTAATTCTCCATATCGGAACATCTGTGGTGTTTGTGCCCGCCACAGACCTTGCCGGGGGATTGTTTCCTCAACTCTGTCGGCACTGTCGGCAAGTTTAACCGTGTCGGTAATCGGCATGCCCAGCAATCCGCCATCATGCCGGGGGGCAAGCATCATTAGTTGCTGGATATCATTATGGCAAACACAGGGCCTAACTGCATCATGCACCAGCACCCAGTCATGCTGCTGTACCGTACCTGACATATCATCAAGTATTCGGCTGACAGTATCAGCACGTTCATAGCCGCCATCACAGACAGATTTTAGCCAGGAAGCTGAAAAATCCATCCCCTGCCAGTACAAATCATTGGCGGATACCCCGAGAAACAGTCCGGATAAACCCGGGCAACTGGCCAGCCGCTTCATGGTGCGCACTAATACGGCTTCGCCGGCCAGCTCAAGGTACTGTTTCGGGATATTGCCACCCATCCGGCGCCCTACTCCTGCAGCCGGAACTACCGCCCAGAATTTTTCACCTTTCACCTTTCACCTTTCACCTTTCACCTTTCACCTTTCACCTTTCACCTTTCACCTTTCACCTTTCACCTTTCACCTTTCACCTTT
>JBLYYR010000286.1:0-17481 GCA_048550195.1 Arenicellales bacterium | reverse complement strand
GTGAAATGGCAGTGGGCTATGCCACCCTGTATGGCGACATGGCCGGGGGTTATGCAGTGATCAAGGATGTACCGAAGATGCTGGTCTATGAGCTGGCAAACTGGCGCAATAGTCAGTCGCCGGTAATTCCGCAACGCGTGATAGACCGACCGCCGAGTGCTGAACTGGCGGATGACCAGAAGGATGAAGACTCACTTCCAGCCTATGAAACCCTTGATCCAATCCTTGAAATGTATGTGGAAAAAGAATTTGGGCTGGAGGAAATTATCGCCTCGGGTTTTGACCGTGACACAGTGCGTCATGTATTGCGCCTGGTCGATCTTAACGAATACAAGCGAAAGCAGGCGGCCCCTGGTGTGCGTATAACGCAAAGGGCATTCGGTCGTGACCGGCGCTACCCCATTACCTCAGGCTATATGCGGCACGTGTTATCGAATGATCCGCATTCGTGATCAGTACCTGCCAGCATATGGAGTAGTTCATATCTGGAGTCTTTCACTGGACGATCTTGCACTGGATTTACCGGAACTTCTCTCTGACGATGAAATTGCCCGATTTGCCAGTATAAGTCACCCTAAAGCCAGGTCATACTTTCTCAGGACACGGGCTGCACTACGGTTGATTCTGGCCAGTTATGTTCGACGTCCGGCGAATGAACTTGCTTTCATTTCGAGTAAAAACGGCAAGCCGGAGCTGGCATCTGATGTACCAGAGTTACATTTTAATCTCAGTCATAGCGGCCATTGCTTCCTGCTGTCTGTGGTGGCTGAGTGTGACGTAGGCATTGATATTGAACAAGTTCAGGCTAACCGTGATTATTCCGCACTAGCTCGCCGTTTTTTTACAGCAGAAGAAAGCTTTCTGATTGATTCAAGTAATAATAGCAGCCTGTTTTACAGAATGTGGGTGCTGAAAGAGGCCGCTGTCAAGGCGCGTGGCATGAAACTACTGGCTGGGCTGGATCGATTTGAATGCCTGCTGTCAGAGTATGGTGGCCTCATCATCAGAGATAAATGTGAGCAAACAGATGTTAGCAACTGGTCTACCAGGCAGTGGCGAGTCGATGAAAAGTTTGTCGCTGCTGTGGTGGTGAGTAGCGCTGAAGCTGAATTCATTGATAAAACGCTGAAAAATTCGAGATAAAGGCTTCTATTCCTGGTGGCGACAGGTTTTATCTGATTACTTTTTTTCTGCTAGTAATTTCTCAACCCTCTTAATATAACGGCTTTCCGGAAAATTAATCTTGAGCACCCTGAGACTGTCTTTTGCAAGACCCGGCATGCTAATGCTGGCATAGATAGAGGCTTGCAGTCCGAGTGCATCTTCAACAGAAGGGGTGCGCTGGTAGTGCTCAATGACATACTTGGTCCTGTTCAGGGCAGCAACATAGGCCTCGATTTTGAGATAGTGGCGTGCCACCTTGATTTCATGTACGGCCTGCGCTTCCAGGATGAACCTCATGCGTTGACGGGCATCATCGGCATAGCGACTTTCGGGAAATTTCTCCAGCAAAACAGCGAAATCTTCGTAGGCCTGCAATGCGGCTTTTGGGTCGCGATCTGAGAAATCATAGCCCCCGGTAATCCTGTCCATAACAGAACTACTGTCTTTAAAGTCAGACAGGCCTTTTAGATAATAGGCATAATCCAGGTTTTGGTGGGTCGGGTAGTTATGGATGAAGCGGTCTGCAGCGGCGATAGCAAGTTCCGGCTCACCTGACTTGTAATAGGCGTAAGCCAGCTCTATCTCAGCCTGCTGGGAATACTTGCCAAAAGGGTAACGTGCAAGCAGTGCTTCGTATTGCTTGATTGCGGTTTCCCAGTTTTTTGACGATAGCTCTTTCTTCGCCCTGGAATACAGGGTTTGTGCCGGGACGGTATCATCAACCTTATCATTGTCCTTAAACCAGGAACAAGCTGATAGAATCAGCGACAATGTTATTATTAATACGAGTCTTGTGACGTTCATGGATGTGCTGCAATAGTGTTCAGAAATGGAACCGAAGGATAACCCGAAACAAGCCTATGGTGAAGCCAAAAGACATGCAACATGCTGAAGAAACCCGATTACAGGGAATAATCCCTGAATTATGCAATGGTTTTCGTCTGGATAAGGCTTTAGCGACCCTGTTCGATCAATATTCGCGTTCGGCAATCCAGCACTGGATAAAAGATGGGCGGGTTACCCTGGATGGAAAAACTGAAGATCAAAAAACCAGGGTGCGGGAAGGGCAGGTTGTAGTGATTCATGTCCCTGCACCGGTAGCGACAGACTCGCAGGCACAGGATATCCCTCTGGATATTGTGTACCAGGATAAGGATATTCTCGTCATCAACAAGCCGGCGGGTCTGGTTGTACATCCGGGAACGGGTAACCCTGACGGTACTTTGCTAAATGCCCTGCTGTACTTCGACCCGTCATTAGCAGTGCTGCCACGGGCCGGAATTGTGCATCGAATTGATAAAGAAACTACCGGCCTGCTAGTGATAGCACGCAATGAAGGGGCGGTAAAATCTCTGGTTGAAGCAATACAGGAGAAGCAGGTCAGACGTGAATACCTCGCTGTAATCGTGTCTCAGATTGTAGCAGGCGGAACAATCGATGCCCCGATAGGCCGGCATAGTCGCGAACGTACAAAAATGGCCGTCAGTAACCGCGGTAAACCGGCCGTGACACACTACCGGGTAGGAGAGAAGTTCCGTGCCCACACTCTGATCAGGGTGATACTGGATACCGGTCGTACCCATCAAATTCGTGTCCACATGAACTGGCAGGGCCACCCCATCGCTGGTGATCCGGTGTATGGCAAACGCCTGCATGTGCCGCCAGCATCTTCCGAAAAGCTGTTGAACACCCTGCGTGGTTTCAGGCGACAGGCCCTGCATGCAGAAACACTGTCATTGCATCACCCTGTCAGTGGTGAACTGATGAGCTGGACGGTGCCCATGCCGGCGGATATGCAGCAGCTGGTGGATGTACTGCGGGAAGATACACAAACGCATGCCAGATGAATGACTGGATAATTCCTGACTGGCAGGCACCTCCACACGTGCACGCAATTTCCACTACACGTGTGGGTGGCGTCAGTCTTGGACAATACGCGAGCATGAACCCGGCCACTCACGTGCATGATGACGATCAGGCTGTGATGCAGAATCGTAGCCTGGTTCAGAAAATATTGGCTTTGCGTAATCAACCACACTGGCTTGATCAGTATCATTCGACCCGGATTGTAGATCTTGACCGGGCCGGGCCTGATTGCAGAGCAGATGGCAGTACCGCGACAAAGGATAAAGCCGTCTGCGTTGTGATGACCGCTGATTGCCTTCCGGTGCTGTTGACGGATCGAAAGGGGCAGCGCATCGCTGCCCTGCATGCTGGCTGGCGTGGCTTGGCAGACGGTATCCTGGAGGCAGGTGTAGAGCAATTTTCCCGGACTGACGACGTACTTGCCTGGTTAGGTCCTGCTATCGGTCCTGATAAATTTGAGGTCGGCGAAGAAGTTGTCTCATTGCTTTCCACTGAGAACCTGACGCAGACTGCCTGGTGTAGAAAATCAGTCAATAACGGTAAATGGCTGGTCGACATCTATAAACTGGCAGCCCTTCGCTTGCAGACGTCCGGGGTTGCTGAAGTCAGTGGCGGTGGCTATTGTACGTTTACTGACGAGCAGCGCTTTTTTTCGTATCGTCGGCAGGGGAATTGCGGTCGGATGGCGACACTGATCTGGCTTGATCATCAGGTTTGCGCCGGACAAACATAACCATTTTAAACCATAACCAGGCGGGTAACAGTCCGAACAGGACGAAACGCCAGAGTATGCCAATATGGTCAGGCCAGTAACTGACCGAGACCATCATCATAATATACAACCAGGCGATAATGATTATATGCATTCAGGTATAGGTGGCTGGTGCAAAGGCCCCGCGAACGGGGAACAGGGTTAACCGAATCTTCGGCACTGGTGATCAAGTGTATCAGATACGACCCACTGTCGCTGAAGACAGGCGGTTATTATCAATTTGGTTGAGATGGTCAGGAACGCAATTGATAGTTATGATCTAAAACCTTCCTGCCTGGAGCTGGAATTAACAGAAGATGTTCTGGTACAGGACATCAATGACGTCAGGGTAAAGCTGCATGAACTGAAAGCGTATGGCGTAAAAATATCCATCGATGATTTTGCTGCAGGCTATTCGTCCTTACGCAATCTTCAGGAATTACCCGTCGACATTATTAAAATTGATCGCTCATTTATAAAAAACCCGGCTGTCAGTAAAATGATGCGATGATAATTGAAACCATCCTGTCTTTGGCAAAACACCTGGGCAAATATACCATTGCAGAAGGCGTGGAAACTGAGGGCCAGCTTTATTTCCTGCGCCAGCATGGCTGTTATGTCGTCAGGTCCTTTCAGTGACTTCCTTGATGAAAATTTTGATGACTGATTATGAAAATAGTGTATCTCTATTAATTCTGGAAAAGTCAGGTTATAAATTAAATATGATTATTCACAAATTAATTGAGGTGTCGCCAACTAATGTACGGACAGCAACAACCATTGCCAGAACAATCAGAGTTATTAACCAGAACAATATAATCCAGGCAATAGATTGACGAGCCTTACCTTTCTCCAGCCAGGTACGCGGGCGTACACCTTTCAAAACAAAGACCAGGCTGGCTGAAAGATTGACGCAAACCACATTGATAGCAAGCAGCAGCGCTGCACCCATAGCCAGGTCATAATGCCCCATTATCAGCATCATTCCCAGTGTTGCTGTGGGAGGTAGCAGAGCAACCGCAACCATTACGCCAACCAGGGCGCTGGCAGCAATACCGCTTGTTAAAGACAATGCCGCCGCAGCACCGGCGGCGAGTGCCAGCAGTATGCCTCCAAAGCCGACATCTGTGCGTGAAAGGATCTCAGGGCCGGGATCAGCATAGGGCCAGAGCCAGCCTATGGCCATGGAAATTATCAGCGCAAGAAAAACGCCGGCAAGATTGGTTTTAAGTGAGTCCAGCATCAAAGCTTTGTCGCCGAGCGTCGTAGCAAGTGCCAGGGCAATATTCGGACCAAGCAAGGGTGCGATTACCATGGCACCTATTATTACAGCGACATTATTTTCCAACAGACCTATGGCTGCGACTATTGTTGAGAGAAAAGTAAGAATCAGGTAATTGAAATCTAGCCGGGCACCTTTTTCAATCTGGTTATACAATTCTTCACGCGTCGATTTCGATACACTCTGCTTTTTTTTGGTTGATTTTTCATTCTGTTGAGGTCGTGGTAGAACGGCATCTACCGGCATCACTACAATACGATCATTATTGCCGCTGCCCAGTATTCCCTGTAAGGAATCGAGTATTGGCTGTCGTGCCTCATCGTTAACCAGCATACGAAAACTTTGGCGCTGGCCATCATCTGCCTGCGTATACCAGTGGTCCAGCACCCCATGCTGTTCTGCCAGTCCTGTCAGGGTGTCAAGGTGCCCGGATTCTGCAACAACTTCAATTAGCTTCATGTATGTTTCAGGATTTCATTGTCAGAAAAACTGTCTGGTGCAGCATGTCCATGCATCAGTGCCAGCAAAGGGTCAGTGACTGTTTTTATGGCTGACGCTTCTGTCGTGTCCATAGAGAAAGATTGCGAGATTTCTTCTTCTGTAAGAGGGTCATGGCTTTCCTGCTGGTTCAGGAGGACATCCAGCGTCGCGTCAGAGGCGTCACTTCCGTATTTTTGTCTTTCGGAAATACGCTGTTCCAAAATTGAATGCTCTGCGTGGCAGTCAATAATACGGAAAGGTACATCCAGCATGACGGCAAGCTGGCTGAATTTTTGACGCTGTACATTCTGTAAAAAGGCCGCATCTACAATGACTGACATGCCTGCCAGGATGATATCTTCAGCCAGCATTTGCAGATGATCATAGGTCATGCCTGAGGATTCCCTGGTGTAGATTCCTTCATTGACTGCGCTTTGGCCGGAGCGATTGTTTTCATCGCCACTGCCATCAGAACCCTGTTCGCGGTGCAGGCGCTTGCGCTCAACATCAGAGCGAATTCGAATCACAGGCAGCGCTTGAAGAATATACTGACTGATTGTTGTTTTACCCGATCCACTGAAACCGTGCGTGATGATCAATACAGGTTTACGGTCTGTTATATATAAATTGCCGAGAGTGATGTAATTCCTGCAATCTTTTAGCACCGAATCGATTTCCTGCTGATCTAATCCATCCTGGTTTAGTCGAAGGGCATTAACCTTCGCGCGTACCATGGCCCGGTATACCATGTAGTATTGAAGCAGCGCGAGATTTCTATAGTCACCGGTTTGCTCAAGATAACTATTTAGTAGCCGCCTGGACAGGTCTGGTCGCTGATGGTCATCCAGGTCCATGACGAGAAAGGCGATTTCACTGAGGACGTCAATCCAGCGCAAGTTTTCATTAAACTCGAGACAGTCAAAGGGAATGACTTTCTCATTTAACAAAATGATATTTCCCAGATGCAGGTCACCATGACATTCGCGAATATAACCCTCCAGTTTTCGTTTTCTAAACTCGGGTTGCAAACGGTTGAAAGCATCTGTACTCCACTTCTCAATGCTAGCTAACTGGAGCAATATGTCCGGGTCCTGAATCTGATGGCGAATCTGCCGAAAGTTTTCACTGACTGGCTGGGCAACGGCCTCAAGAGTTCCGAATTTAGATTCAGCTTCAGCAATATCAGCTTGCAGATGAAACCCTGCGATGACTTGTGCAAGCCAGTCCATGTGAATTTCCCGGAGATCTCCACAGTCGAGTAATGTACTGAGCAGCGACTCAGGCGGGAACTGTTTCATCTTCACCGCATACTCCAGCACTTCACCTGTCCCTTTTACTGCTGGCTGATCTTCTGTACCGGTAATGGTGATGACATCCAGGTAGAGTTCAGGCGCAAAGCGTCGATTGAGGCGCAGTTCTTCCTCACAGTAATGCCTGCGTTTCTCCAGCGATGAAAAGTCGAGAAAGCCGAAATTTACCGGTTTCTTGATTTTATAGGCAAAGTCACCGGTGAGTAAGACCCATGAGATGTGGGTCTCTACCAGCTCGATCTGGTCTACTGCATGATCGTAAAGCGATGGGTTTAGCAGGGCATTGATGAGTTTAGTCATGTACAGCTACCGAACCGGGAAAGAATTGAGTAAATTATTTATATTAGCTCAGTCTATAGCTAGCGAATAAAGGAAACAATAATGAATCGAAAGTATTTCACCACAGAGGATACAGAGAAAAAAGCCTTAAATAGACTTTTCTCCGTACACTCTGTGTCCTCTGTGGTGAAAGGTTATAGCTTTTGGGTATTTCTATCCCTGCTTTTTGTTGAAGATGAACGCACCATCTGCTGCATCGAGTTCAATAAGGTCACCTGGCAGGAACTTGCCAGCCAGAATCTCCTGTGCCAGTGGATTTTCAATCTCGTTCTGAATTGCACGCTTCAGTGGTCTTGCACCGTATACCGGGTCAAACCCTTCTGCGGCGATTAGATCGAGTGCCGCTTCAGTAAAGTTCAGTTCCAGGTCTCTATCCTCCAGCCTGCTGCTCAGGTACTGAGTCTGGATAGCTGCTATACGGCGTAACTGTTCAAGATCAAGCGGATGGAAGACGACAATTTCATCGATGCGATTGATGAATTCAGGCCGAAAGTGCGTGCCGACTATGTTGAGTACGGACTCCTTCATCGCTTCATAATTACCCTCACCAGACATTTCCTGAATCACGTCAGAACCCATGTTGGAGGTCATGATGATGACGGTATTGCGAAAATCAACGGTTCGCCCGTGGCCATCTGTCAGTCGGCCATCATCGAGTACTTGAAGCAGGATATTGAAGACGTCAGGATGCGCCTTTTCAACTTCATCCAGAAGAATGACGGAATAGGGTTTTCTTCGCACCAACTCCGTCAGATAACCGCCTTCCTCGTAACCCACATAGCCAGGAGGTGCACCAATCAGGCGGGCGACCGAGTGTTTTTCCATAAATTCCGACATATCAATCCTAATCAGGGATTCTTCAGTATCGAACATGAAATTGGCCAGCGCCTTGGACAGTTCTGTCTTGCCAACGCCGGTGGGTCCGAGGAACAGGAATGACCCAGTTGGTCGATTTGGATCAGACAGGCCGGCACGTGAGCGCCGGATGGCATTGGAAACCGCAGTAATGGCTTCTTCCTGGCCAATTACACGATTACCAAGAAATTCTTCCATACGGAGTAGTTTGTCACGCTCACCTTCAAGCATCTTCGATACAGGAATTCCCGTCCATTTCGAGACAATTTCAGCAATTTCTTCTTCGGTAACCTTATTACGCAGCAGGGTCATTTCCGTTGTTTCTGCTGCTTCGGCAGTTTCCAGCTGTTTTTCAAGGTCAGGGATACGGCCATACTGAATCTCTGACATACGACCAAGATCACCTGCTCGACGTGCATTTTCGAGCTCATTTCGTGCGTTTTCGAGTTCTTCCTTGATGTGTGTTGTACCCTGAACCGATGACTTTTCAGCTTTCCATATTTCATCCAGATCGGAGTATTTACGCTCAAGTATCAGGATCTCTGCCTCCAGGTCATCAAGGCGCTTCATTGATGCCTCATCGGTATCTTTCTTTACTGCCTCGCGCTCAATCTTTAGCTGGATAATGCGGCGATCCAGTTTGTCCATTTCCTCCGGTTTGGAGTCGATCTCCATGCGGATCATCGCACCGGCTTCATCAATCAGGTCAATCGCCTTGTCCGGCAGATTGCGATCAGTGATATAGCGATTGGACAGGGTGGCAGCTGCAACCAGTGCAGGATCGGAGATATCCACGCCGTGGTGGACTTCGTAACGCTCCTGCAGACCACGCAAGATAGCGATAGTGTCTTCAACACTGGGTTCATCGACCATTACTTTCTGGAAACGACGCTCCAGTGCAGCATCCTTTTCCACATATTCACGGTATTCATCCAGTGTAGTGGCACCAACACAGTGCAACTCACCGCGAGCCAGGGCAGGTTTCAGCATATTGCCGGCATCCATAGAACCTTCGGCCTTGCCGGCACCCACCATAGTATGTAATTCATCAATGAATAAAATGACATTACCTTCCTGCTTGGCGAGGTCATTGAGTACCGCCTTCAGGCGTTCCTCGAATTCGCCACGGAATTTCGCTCCGGCTATCAGAGCACCAAGGTCAAGAGATAGCAGGCGTTTGCCACGCATGCCTTCTGGAACTTCGTTGTTGACGATGCGTTGTGCAAGGCCTTCCAGAATGGCAGTTTTACCGACACCGGGTTCACCAATCAGTACAGGATTGTTCTTTGTCCGACGTTGCAATACCTGGATTGTGCGGCGAATTTCATCATCCCGCCCGATGACCGGATCGAGCTTGTTCTGTTCAGCACGTTCAGTCAGATCGATGGTATATTTCTGTAATGCCTGACGCTGATCCTCAGCATTGGGGTCATCGACGTTTTCACCGCCGCGTACATCATCTATGGTTTTCTCTATCGCACCGCGAACAGCACCTGCCTGACGCAGCAGCTCACCCAGGCTGTCTTTGTCATCAACAGCAGCGAGCACGAAAAGTTCACTGGAGATGTATTGGTCATTACGTTTTTGTGCCAGCTTGTCAGTGATGTTTAGCAGGCGACTGAGATCATTAGAAATATGAACTTCACCGGCTGTTCCTTCAACCGTGGGCAGACGATCCAGCGCGGCATCAAGGTTGGTACGTAAGGAGGCAACATTAACACCGGACTGCGCCAGAATAGGGCGCACACTACCCCCTTCCTGATCCATTAAAGCCGCCATCAAATGAACAGGCTCTATGTATTGATTGTCACGTCCAACCGCCAGGCTTTGTGCGTCCGCAATCGCCATCTGGAATTTGCTGGTTAGTTTATCCATTCGCATGTTTTAAGTTCCTCAAATTTTAAATTTCTTGCACAATATATGGGGATAAAAGGACAGGGTTCCAAGTTTCAAGTTTCAAGTTAAGGTCAAAATCTGTTTACCGCAGAGGACACAGAGGACACAGAGTATCCTGGGTTGTTAGTGCTGTGCGTGCTCGCTGCGACCTCTGTGGTGGAGAGTTTTTGGTTTAGAATTTAACCTATTCACCGACAACAGCCGCCTCCCGCCCACGCTTTTCATTAACGGTGAATAAGACAATTAATCCAGCAACAAAAAACATCAGGGTAGAGAAAATGGCCTGACGGTGGTCGCCGTTGCTGTACCAGGCGATGAGTCCATAGCTCATTGGGCCAATGATTGCGGCCAGTTTGATTGACAGGCCCCACAGTCCAAAAAATTCTGCTGAACGGTCACCCGGTGCGAACAGAGCCACCAGGGCGCGTCCGGCAGACTGGCTGGATCCCATGGCCAGACCAATTAAGTTGGCGGCAATCCAGAATTGGGTCTTTGTCTCACCCTGCCATGCAACGGCAATAGCGAGTATCCATATCAATAATGTCAGTTCCAGTGTGCGTTTGGCACCCAGTCGATCCTGAAAAAGTCCAAACACAAATGCGCCTATTGCAGCGGTAATATTCACCACCATGATCATGATGATGTTCTCCGTGGTAGAGAAATGCATCACTTCCTGTGCATAGATGGCTGCAATGACGATGACGGTATAGACCCCGCTGCTGAAGATGCACAACGAAACAAGGAATCGAAACAGGTCTCGAAACTGGTGGTGATGACGCAGGGTTTGTCTCAGGCGAGAAAAGCCGATCTGGGCGTAAGAAAATATTGAAGATGGAGTGCTACCGGTCGCCTGTGTCCTTTCTTTTAAGAAAAGAAACGTAGGTGTTGCTGCCAGGGCAAAAATGACAGCAGTAACCCATAATGTGACAGGTACATATTGCTCCGCAGTGTGTCCCAGTGGTTTAACTTTTTCGATATAGATGAGGCATAGTGCCAATACCAGTAGCCCGCCAACATAACCCAGCGCCCAGCTGAAACCGGAAACTTTACCGACTTTATCCGGTGGAGCAATTTCTGGCAGAAATGCGGCGATCAGGTTTTCACCGGTCCCGAATAAAAATGCTGATCCCGCAAGAAATAACATGCTGATTGTCAGTTGATCAGGCCCGGTAAAGCCGAGCAGGGCCGTCATGATTATGCAACCAATGGTACTGAAGGCAAGCATCTTTTTCTTTGCAGCAGAGAAGTCGGCAATAGCTCCGAGTATGGGTGCTGTAAAAAGAATCAGTGTATTTGCGGCACCGATACTTAAGCTCCACAGCAAGGTACCTGTGCCACCGTTCGAGCTATCGACAGATGCGGCAATAACGCCAACAAAATAGGCATTGAAAATAGCCGTTAAAACAACAGTGGTGTAACCGGAATTAGCAAAGTCATACATTGCCCAGGCAATGAGTTCTCTCCGTGGGGCTAAAGTACGGGTAGTTTTTGTCATAAGAAGAGAATCAATTTATACCCTTTGTCTTCTGTCATGGAACATTGAACTATTTTTCTTCGCCTGTGTTTGAGCAACTAGAAAGAATTAGCATGAATTCGTTGTCGTCACCCGTATAAGTATGTTGTGGAGAGAATCCGGCACTGGTCAACAACTGGTGTATTGAATCGATTGTATATTTTCGGCTGTATTCCGTAATGATGTGCTCGCCATCTTCAAAGTCGATCTTTAAATCAATATCCTGCAGAGTCACTGTTTGTTGACAGCAGGACCGTAAACGCATTTCAACTCTGGATTTGTCAGCATCAAAAAAGGCATGGTGTTCGAATGTATCGATATCAAAATCACCATTAAGGGCCTGATTCAGAACATTCAACAGATTGAGGTTAAATGCAGCCGTGTAACCATCACTGTCATTGTAGGCCGCATTCAAGATCCTGTGGTCTTTGACCATATCGACACCCAGCAGGAACCAGTCTCTGTCATCGGCAGTATTTCTTACATCACATAAAAAGCGACTAGCCTCGTCATATGAAAAATTACCCAGTGAGCTGCCCAGGAAAGTATAAAGGCTGCGTTCATGACAATTTTCGAACTGCTGCATATCATGCAGGAAGTCACCATGCCAGGCATCTATAGATAACCACGGGTATCGCTCAATCAGACGTTCAGCCGATTCGATCAGCATTTCTTCACAGACATCAAGCGGCAGGTAATGCAACCAGTCATAATGCTGATTGGCAGCCTGAATAAGTAACTCGGTTTTTTCAGATGTGCCACTGCCGTATTCAACAATTGCGGTGGGCCGTACCCTCGCAACAATCTCATCGGCATGTTTCATTAAAAGCGCAGATTCTGCACGGGTCAGATAATATTCATCTGTCTGGCAAATCTGATCAAACAGTTTTGAGCCGCGTTCGTCATAGAAATACTTCGGTGGAAGTACGCGAGGCCGGGCTGTGAGCCCTGAATGAACATCCTCTGCGAGGGCATTCAAATGTTGTCCTGGTGATAGCCTGTTTAACCGAAATCGGCCTGAATCAATCTTTGTTGCTTCCTGCATGTCTGCCCTTTACACTAGTTTGTTCGTTTTCATTATACTGAGAGACAGGTCACAGTCTAATAAAGTTTCAGTGAGTAAAAAAATATGTGCAGACTTGCAGCTTATATCGGTCCAACGCTGCCACTTGAGGAAATATTGCTCAAGCCGGAACATAGCCTGGTGAAACAGTCCTGGGCACCCAGGGAAATGATTGAGGCGAAACTCAATGCCGATGGTTACGGTTTTGGCTGGTTTGATCCGCATAACAGACCGTTGCGGTATCGGCAGACCATGCCTATCTGGACTGACCCGAATCTTCCCGGTCTTGGCCGTGGACTGGAGTCTGATACATGGGTAGCAGTGGTACGAAGCGCAACCACAAATATCCCGATTAATCTTGCCAACACCATGCCCTATGCAGATGAGAAATATCATTTTATGCATAATGGATACATCAATAAATTTTCCCGCACTTTACGGTCCTGTCTGCGGCGTGAATTTAACCCTGACTTTGAAGACTTAATTGAAGGCAACACTGACTCAGAGCATCTGTTTATACTGTTCAAGCAAATCATGTGGGAAACCGGCAGTAATGACCCGGCACAGGGTTTGATTGAGATGTTTGCGCGCTTAAAAAACTGGTTAAAGGATGAGCGTGCCCTGTTGAATGTGGTCGTCGCTGCACCTGGTAAAATCTGGGCTATGCGTAGTTCCATCAATGGCAATTGCCCTTCACTATACTATTCACTGAACCCACCCCTGTTTCCTGAAGCCTGTGTAGTTGCCTCTGAACCATTGACCGATGAGGATGACTGGACCGAAGTACCCCCTCAGTCGTTACTGATCTTTGAAACATGCAATGAACCGGAACATGTTTTTCTGTGAATGACGGTGCGTGAAGACAATGAAGTTGCAGTACACTTATCTGCTTTGCATGATCGCCTAATTAGTCAGTTTTCCTCATATAACGAAAAGGATCTGCGAACACAGTATCATCCCGATCTCAGTCAACTGGGCTGGCATCTGAATCATATTTCCTTTATTGAACAGTACTGGCTACTCGAGATGGTTCTTGGCGATGACTCTCGCACAAAATGGTTTCATCAAGATTATTTCCCTGAGCTTATTTCTAAGACTAAACGTGGTCGCCTACCTGATATTGCAGACTTCGAGCAGCTGCAAACCAGCTTTTCAGATGCTGAAAAAATATGGTCAGAGTTGTCAAATGGCGAACATGACCATCCCCTCCTGAAAAATGATTATCTGGGCTGGTTCCTGGTCCAGCATGGTGAGCAGCATCTGGAGACCATGCAGATGGTTTTACATCAAAGAGCAGCTTCTACTGTGTCTGAAGCAAACTTTATTGCCCGGCATTTCGATGCACGGGATTATGCACAGCCAGGCTTGCTAATTACTGATGGTGAATATGAAATAGGTTCAGAAGACATACTGGCCTGCGACAATGAGCAACCGGTTCATGCAGAAAACCTGTCCGCTTTTTTGATCGCAGACAGAGCAGTAAACAATGCGGAGTACCTTGGGTTCATGCAGGCAGGCGGATACGGGCACGTAGAATTCTGGAGCGAAGAAGGGTGGCAGTGGAACCTGGATAGCCAGCACTCCGCGCCTGAGTACTGGCAGCAGAATCAGCAGGGCAACTGGTTTTGTTTATCGGCAGATGGATCAACTGATTTAGAGCCGGAAGAGGCGGTGTCAGGTCTTAGCTGGTATGAGGCTGATGCCTTTGCCCGCTATGCCGGGTGCCGTTTACCGCATGAGTTCGAATGGCAGGCAGCAGTGGAGTTTGATGCAGAGCTTCTGGCTTCGACAGGACAGGCATGGGAGTGGTGTGCCAACACCTTCTTTCCCTATGATGGCTATCAGTCCTTTCCTTATGAACGTTATTCCACGCCATGGTTTGACCAAAGCCACTACACGATGAAAGGAAGTAGCCCATTTAGCGGAAAGACAGTTCGCCATCCTTCCTTTCGAAACTTTTATCAGCCTGATAAACGCCATGCATTTGCTGGCTTGCGTCTGGCAAAAGATGTATGACACTGCTGAGAAGTTTTGCCCCTGTGATAAAGAAGAGCTGCAGGGTCCTGGTTCTTGGGTCGATGCCGGGTGTGGCTTCATTACAGCAACAGCAATACTACGCACACCCTCGAAATGCATTCTGGCCGATCATGGAGGAGTTATTTGGTATTGAACAGAGTAGTGACTATGATGAGCACTGCAGCAGACTTACAGGCTCCGGGCTGGGTATCTGGGATGTATTAAAGGCCTGCAAAAGGACTGGTAGTCTGGATTCCAGTATCGAGACTGACTCTGAACAGGCAAATGACTTTATGCAGTTGTTTTCAACCTATACCGATATACAGGCCGTCTTTTTCAATGGTGGTGCTGCAGAGCGCCTGTATAAAAGACATGTACTTCATTCAGAAATAGTTCAGCAGTATGATCTGTATTACCATCGTCTTCCATCAACCAGTCCGGCCTTCGCCTCTATGCATTATGAAGAGAAACTAAATCAATGGCGAAGGATGATTGATTATCTTACTTAAGGAACCTCTGTTGTGTCTGGGCGAAGTAGATTGCGATTTAAAATATTCAGGTTTGAGACAGAGATTTAATGAAAACACGAAATACAATAGACAATTACTGCGGGCATTCGAATATCTGAAATTAAGAATTCAGCGGGAATTCATTGTATCGAAGGTAAACAATCAATCCTCTTATGAATGGACAAAGACCCGTTCGCCCTCATCCCTGATTATTTTCAGGCGGCATCCATACAGCGTTTCAAGCCGGTCGGTGGTCAGCATGTCTTCTACTTTCCCGTGTTCTGTTGATCCATCCGGGTACAGTAACAGTGTATTAGTGGTGTAACGCCATGCCTGATTGATGTCCTGTAGAACTACCAGGTTCAGTTTTTTATGATTATTGCTGATTAATTGCAGGATGCTACTCTGGTGTTTCAGATCCAGATGATTGGCGGGTTCATCAAACAAACGGACCGGGGTGTCCTGTGCCAGGCATGTAGCTATCGACACGCGCTGACGTTCACCTCCAGAAAGGGTTAAGATATCCCTGCCCTCAAAGTTGCTCATATCTACGTCGTGGAGCGCCTGTCGGACGATGTTATAGTCAGCCGTCATCGCCGTTTGCAGGTATGGAATGTGCGGATGACGCCCGGATAATACGGTTTCCATAACTGTCGCAGAAAAGGCGTCATCGGATTGTTGAAAAAGTATGCTGCGCAGTACAGCAAGCTGCCGAGGGCTGTAAGATGACATTTCTGTGCCACCTAGCAGTATTTTCCCCGACCGTGCTGCCTGCAATCCAGCCAGTGTCATGAGCAGGGTGGATTTACCCGATCCGTTCGGGCCGAGAATAGACCAGGTTTCACCTGCAGACATGTAAACTGATAATGACTGGCACAGCACCCGGTCTTCTATTGCTACAGTCAGATCTGATATTCTCAGCTGTTGTGGAGTGTGTGAGTCGACCATAGATTTCTTAAGTTCTGATTTTGATAGCTGGCTGTATTGTGATATACAGTCGCGCTCGACTATTTTTCTGAGAAATACAACGTATATTTCAGATTTATAAGATCATTTTTTAAAAAATATGGTGAACTATGGCTGAAATAAAGCTTGATGACAAACCTATCAGAAACGCATCCTGTCATATGGAGGAACTGGATGATGAGGTGTTGTTATATAATCCGGCAAACAACAAAACGCTCTACATAAACAAATCGGCAGCTGTCATCTGGCAGCTCTGCAACGGTGAGCAATCGGTGGAAGAGATTATAAGCATGATTCAGGATGCCTACCCCGGTAGTGAAAAAGGTCTTCGTCAGGACGTTCTGGATACACTGAAGAACCTCACTGAAAATGATGCTCTAAATGTAGCCTGATGCTAACAAGAGTACTATGCTTCGGTGACAGTAGCATTGAGATCGTCACACACAGCAAAGAAACTGCCGAGCTGGTCGAGATGCTTTTCAAAGGCGTGCCTGAACAAGGTGTAAATCCACCGCATGCCCGTCTCGAAATTTCTCAGAACAGGGACAGAGATTATCGACTGACCCGCGATGAAAAAGAGATTTATAAAGGCGATTCACTTGCAGCGTTAGCCAATTCTTTGATGGATACCAGTATTTTTAACCTGGCAGATAAATGCTCCAGCGGACTTTTATTTCATGCGGCCTGCCTGAGCTGGAAGGGCAAGGGAATAATTATGCCTGCTCAATCCGGTCATGGCAAAACAACGCTTTCTGCCTGGCTATTGTCCAATGGTTTTGACTATCTGACGGATGAACTGGTGTACCTGCCCCTGGAGTCGCGCCAGACGATGTGTTTTGGCCGGCCCCTGAATGTGAAGTATGGTGCCAGGGAAATCATTGATGAGTTACTCGGCGACAATAAGGAGGACAAATCAATCGTCGCAGGTCCCATTGCCATGTTAGTTCCTCCCCGGCTGGTCAGGGCGGATAACAAAACCGTCGAGCCTGAAGTGGATATGGTCTTTTTCCCCCGCTATCGAGCCGATACCGAGTTTAGTCTGGAAAAACTGTCCGCCGCACAAACGGGCATGGCCTTGATGTCATGTCTGGTGAATGCCCGCAACCTGGCAGGTGATGGTTTCCCGGCAACGGTAAGCCTGGCGAGAAAAGTCCCGGCTTATCAGCTCACCTATCCCAGTTTTGAAGGGGTGCTGGGGACCATAACCGGGCTTCTTGATGAAGCCTGAGCGTCTTATGATTTAGTAAACCGTATACCGATCATTTAGCTTCTTTCCCCTTATCCAGCAGCTGGTTTACTGCCTTAATAATAAGCAAAACCCACGGTGTGCCATGCAGCGCCAGGTCAAAGATATCAATAGGCCTGGACAGCGTCCCATCGAACAGCATGGCCAGCTTTTCCAGTACATGTGGTTGTGGAGAAAAGGGTGCAAGACCAAGTGTAGCGACTAATACACCAACTACCGGCCATG
>JBLYYR010000285.1:0-15449 GCA_048550195.1 Arenicellales bacterium | reverse complement strand
CGGCGCTCCTACACCATTCCTTTTTTGTTTTTGATTTTTTATTATGATTTTGATTTTGGTTTTTGATTTAGGTCTTAGCCTTTGACCTCCCATCCCCTTTTGGGTTGTCGAGCACTGGAAGGCTGGGCCGGATCAAGCGTGGTGCATGTCTGAGCGCAGCGAGTTCACCGCGCCCGGTCCAGACTGAAGCGCGCAGAGTAGCCGCAGGCCAACACATCGGGGCGGCTTTTCTTTGGTTCTGTTTCTTTTGTCCGTACAAAAGAAATGAACTCGCCCATGAAGGGCGAAAACATCAGCTACGCTCTCGCACAAGAACAAAAAAAAGAACAAACTCAACCGTGTGCCAACACGACAAAAAATACCAAACTTATCAACACACAAATTGCTATACTGCGAACCTCGCAAAAATAACCACGAGTGTATTCATTGCTTCGTTATACCCTGAGACGATTCCTTGGTGCCTGGCCCACGTTGCTGATTCTAATGACGATGGCTTTTTTTATGATGCGTGCCGCTCCCGGTGGCCCCTTCGATACAGAAAAAACGCTGGCGCCGGAAATTCAGGCGAATCTGGATAAAAAATATCACCTCGACGAACCGCTGATAAAACAATACGGTCGTTATCTTTATGATCTGGCCCATGGTGACTTCGGTCCTTCGTTTCAGTACAAGGATTACTCGGTCAATGAACTGATTGCGACAGGTTTTCCGGTCTCCTTGCGGCTGGGTGGCACGGCGATCATCCTGGCATTTTTTATTGGCAGCCTGCTTGGTACGATTGCGGCATTACGACAAAACACGGCAATCGATTACTCCGTAATGGCCACTGCGATGACCGGTATTTCGATACCGAATTTTGTTCTCGCGCCGTTAATGATCCTGCTGTTTGCTGTCAATCTGCAATGGCTGCCCGCTGGCGGCTGGAATGATGGTGCGTTCAAGAACACGATACTTCCTATAATTGCCCTTACCCTGCCCTATGTGGCCTATATCTCGCGCCTGATGCGCAGTAGCATGATCGAAGTTCTGCGCAGTAATCCCATTCGCACCGCGCGCGCCAAGGGGCTGCCTGAACACACTGTCATCCTGCGCCATGCCATGAAGCCTGCTCTGCTGCCGGTGATTTCTTTTCTTGGCCCGGCGACTGCCGGTATCATCACCGGTTCCGTTGTCATCGAACAGATCTTCGGCATTCCCGGGCTGGGGCGCTATTTTGTACAGGGTGCGTTGAACCGTGATTACACGCTGGTGATGGGGGTAGTGGTGTTCTACGGTGTACTGATTATCGTCTTCAATATCATCGTCGATGTCGTTTATGCGCTGCTCGACCCTAAGGTACGTTACTGAAATGGGTTCGCTACTAAGATGACTGCACAGGATATCAATGCCCTGCAGTCACTGAATAGCAAGGCAGAATTAAAAGGCCGCAGCCTGTGGAGTGATGCCATGCAGCGGCTGATGATGAACAAGGCGGCGATTACCAGTCTGGTTATCCTTGTCATCATCACCCTGATGGTTATTATTGCCCCGGCATTCAGTCCTTTTGAATTTGATGAGATTGACTGGGACCTGATATCGACTCCACCAAGCTGGGAAAACAGTCACATCTTCGGTACCGATGCTATCGGCCGCGACCTGTTTGTCCGCACTCTTTACGGCGGGCGCATGTCGTTAATGATCGGGGTCATTGCAACCCTGGTCAGTCTGTTTATCGGCATTACCTACGGTGCCACCGCAGGTTACCTGGGCGGTAAGACCGATGCCATCATGATGCGCATTGTCGACATACTCTATGCCATGCCGTTTATGTTTTTTGTGATTCTGCTGATGGTTTTTTTCGGCCGGAATATCTATTTAATTTTTATTGCCATCGGTGCGATCAACTGGCTCGATATGGCACGCATTGTCCGTGGCCAGACATTGAGTCTTAAGCGCAAGGAATTCGTCGAGGCGGCGGTAGCCAGCGGGGTCAGTACACCACGCATCATTCTGCGGCATATCGTACCCAACCTGCTCGGCATTGTTGTTGTCTATGTCACATTAACCATTCCGCAGGTAATACTGGTTGAGTCCTTCCTCAGTTTTCTCGGGCTGGGCGTACAGGAACCCGATACCAGCTGGGGAGCACTGGTCAATGAAGGCGCGCAGGATATGGAAATCGCCCCGTGGGCGCTGATGTTCCCGGCCGGTTTTCTTGCCACCACCCTGTTCTGTTTCAATTTTATTGGTGACGGCCTGCGTGATGCGCTGGATCCTAAAGACCGCTAAAACAAGTTCGCCAGACCAAACATGTCCTTACTCACAGTCAACAATCTTAACACCCGCTTTCAAACCATGGATGGTATAGTGTCCGCCGTCAATGACATCTCATTTACCATGCAGAAAGGCGAAACCCTGGGCATCGTCGGTGAATCCGGCTCCGGCAAAACACAGCTGGTGCTATCCATGATGGGGCTGCTGGCCACAAATGGCTGGGCCGAAGGCAGCGTACACTTCCAGGGGCAGGAACTGATTGATCTGCCGACAAAAGATCTCAACAAGATTCGTGGCAATCGTATGGCGATGATCTTTCAGGATCCGATGACCTGTTTGAACGGTTATTTGACCATCGCCCGGCAGATGACGGAAGTGCTTATACTGCACAAAGGCATGAGCATGGCCGATGCACGACAGCGCTCTATCGATATGCTTGATGCCGTGCATATCCCCGATGCCAGAAATCGCATTGATCACTACCCGCATGAATTTTCCGGTGGCATGCGTCAGCGTGTAATGATCGCCATGTCTCTTTTGTGTGAACCGGACCTGCTGATTGCCGATGAGCCGACCACCGCACTCGATGTCACCGTGCAGGCACAGATCATCGATATTTTGAACCAGCTAAAATCCGACATGGGCATGAGCATCATCCTGATCACGCATGACCTCGGTGTCATCGCTGGCATCTCGGACAATGTACTGGTCATGTATGCCGGACGAATATGTGAATATGCTCCGGTCGATGACCTTTTCAGAGATCCGCAGCATCCCTATACCCGCGGGCTGCTCAATTCCGTACCGCGACTGGACAGCGACAATACGCGTGCGCTGTATGCCATCCCCGGCAATCCACCGAATATGCAGCACCTGCCCTCTGGCTGTGCTTTTCATGATCGATGTGAGTTCACACGTGAGAATTGTCTCACCCAAACACCTGTCCTGCATCGTATAAGTGATACTCGGCAAAAGGCCTGTCACCTGGAAGTCCTGTGAATGAATAGTCACACCCCCTTGCTGGAAGTCATGCATATAAAAGTCTGGTTCACTATCTCTGAGCAGGCTTTGTGGAAGCGCAGGAAACAAATACTGAAAGCAGTAGATGATATCAGTTTCCAGCTCCGGGAAGGTGAAACACTGGGTATCGTTGGCGAATCCGGCTGCGGCAAAACCACCCTGGCACGCGGCATACTGGGACTGGAAACCGTCACCGCAGGCAGTGTCAAACTTTACGGTGAAGAACTCACCACGCTGGATAAAAAAGCCTTCCGCCTTAAACGACGAGACATGCAGATCATCTTCCAGGATCCGCTGGCCTCGCTCGACCCGCGCATGACTGTCAGTGAAATCATCTCCGAGCCTTTACAGGTTTTTCAACCAGAGCTTTCTAAAAAAGAACGCAAGCAAAAAGTGCAGCAGATAATGCTGCGCGTAGGTCTGCTGCCAAACCAGATCAATCGCTACCCGCATGAATTTTCCGGTGGTCAGGCGCAACGTATCGGCATCGCCCGAGCCCTGATTCTGAAGCCAAAGTTGCTGATCTGCGATGAGCCGGTCAGTGCGCTGGATGTCTCTATCCAGGCACAGATCATCAACCTGCTGATGGAACTGCAGCAGGAGATGGGCCTGTCGATGATCTTCATCGCCCATGACCTGAGTGTAGTCAAACATATCTCGCACCGTGTCATGGTAATGTACATGGGTAAGGTCGTAGAAATGGCATCGCGCGATGAGCTGTTCCGTCACCCGCTGCATCCGTATACACGGGCCCTGATGCAATCCATACCGATCCCGGACCCTGCCATCGAACGTGCCAAACGCGGTGCCCCCCTGACCGGCGACCTGCCCTCACCGATGGATCCGCCAAGCGGCTGTCACTTTCGCACCCGTTGCCCGCAGGCACAGGAGCGATGCGCAGTCGAAGTGCCTGAATGGAATGAAAAGGCGCCTGATCACTGGGTGGCCTGTCATTTTCCTCTCGACTTTGACCTTGAAAACTAAAACCATGAAACTTCTCCTTCTTTTATCCTTTGCTATCTTTCTGTCCAGCTGCGTGGCGCCGTCTCCTGAACCCGGTATAGGCGAGGCAATTAGCTGGAATGAACTGCCCGGCTGGAAAAATGATCGTCATGCTGAGGCCTGGCCGGCTCTGCTTGAACAATGCAAGGTGCTGCCGAAGAAGAAGCCCGCATGGGCAAATATCTGTAATAAGGCAGAATCTACAGGCAAAGTGAATGACGAGACTGCACGCCTGTTCTTTGAGGCAGCTTTCACAGCGCATCGTATCAACCCTTCGAAGAAAGAAGACGGCAGTCCGGGTACCGGCCTGGTCACCGGTTATTACGAACCGTTGCTCAATGGCAGTTTGTATCGCAGCGCACAATATCGATACCCCCTTTATGCTGTTCCTGATGATTTACTGCGCGTAGATCTCGCTGGTCTCTATCCTGAGTTATCAAAGATGAAACTGCGCGGGCGAGTAGAAGGCAAAAAGATTGTTGCCTATCATGATCGCTCAAGCATCGACAATGAAGACTCACCGCTCCGGGGAAAGGAACTGGTGTGGATTGACGACCCGGTAGCCGTATTTTTCCTGCATATACAGGGCTCGGGGCGTATCCTTATGGACGACGGCAGCATGCTGGCAGTCGGTTATGCTGATCAGAACGGTTTGCCCTATACATCCATAGGAAAAATACTCATCGAGCGGGGTGAGATAGCACGTGAAGACATCAGCCTGTTCACCATTCAGCAGTGGCTGCAGCAAAACCCGCAGCAGGCACAGGCTCTACTTGAAGAAAACCGCAGTTATATCTTTTTTAGTATTCGTGAAAATGCAGAAGAAAACCCGCGTGGGTCGTTGAACGTACCACTGACCCCTTCCCGTAGCATTGCCGTTGATCCGGCTAACATTCCTCTCGGCAGCCCGGTATGGCTGGACACAAGTTACCCGCACGAGGCGGACCACAGCTTACAGCATCTTACATTCGCCCAGGATACGGGAGGGGCTATCAAGGGATACGCGCGAGCCGATATGTTCTGGGGCAATGGTGACATGGCAGAAAAACTGGCAGGAGAAATGAAACAGGCAGCCGAGTTATATGTACTGTTGCCGGGGGTTGGGTCGAAGCCGTCTCGATAAATGACGCGAAGCCCGGGACGGTGGAAGTGCCGGGCAGGCATGCTTAACGACTGGCCGGTGGGATGGAGATTCTTCCAATCCGTACTGGGATACTGAATATCTGCTGAATTCTACCGCGGGTCAGATATTTTATGTATTTGATACCAAAATACTATGAATTTTTCATTTTTAAATCATTATTGCATTAGACAGACAGAACTTTTCGGCTCGAATGCTAATAGCACAATGATTTCCATTTGAATAAATCATGTCAAAAGCAAAAAAACAATTACCGTCAAACATCATCGATCTCAGTCGCATCCTGCGGCAAAAAGAAACCGAAATCGAGATGCTGCAGCAGACATTCACTGAGATTGGCAGCGAACTTGACCTGAGCCGCGTCTTTCAGATCGTTTCAGAACGTGCCCGTGAACTGATTGACGCTGAAACTATATTAATTCCATTACTTGATGATAACTGTGAAACCTACAGCTATCGCGCCGGCTCAGGTAAGAATGCGGCAGAAATTGTCGGTGAAGCACTGCCGTTAAACTTTGGTGTTTGCGGCTGGGTGTGGAAGCATAAAACACCCTGGTGGCGGGGCATGCTGGATGAGCTCAGTGATGACGAGAAAAATCGCTGGGAAAAAGAAGTGGGAAACATGATTCTTGTACCGTTACAGGGGAAAAGACATTTCCTTGGCGGGATTGCCGGTTTAAATAAAACAGGCAGAGGAAGTTTCGATAAAAAAGACCTGAATTTATTACAGCTTTTTGCCGGTATCGTTTCAATTGCCATCGAAAATGCTTTGGTCGTTAAGAGTAATGAAGAATACCGTTCCGAACTGAGGCTGCTAAATACCCAGCTCTCTGATAACAACAAACAACTGGAATATCTATCCTTATATGATCCGGTCACTGCATTGCCCAACCGGTCCCTGGCCCATTACCGCTTAACACAGGATATTAAGAATGCAGGGTTAGATGGGTCTAATGTTGGGATTCTACTTATCGACATCGATCAATTTAAAGACATTAACGACACCTATGGTCATGAACAGGGTGACCATTTGCTGAATAAAATAGCACGGCGATTTGAGCAAAGAATAAGAAGTTGTGAAACACTGGCCCGATTAGGCGGCGATGAATTTATCATCGTGCTACCAGATCATAACAACCATCAAACAATTAAACGTGCCGAACAGATAATTAATTGTCTGCAGGAAGCCTTTGTCATAGAGAAGAATAATATCGTTGTCAATGCAAGCATTGGCATAGCCGTTTACCCAGAACATGGGAATGAATCCAGTAATTTATTAAAACATGCTGACGTTGCCATGTATGTTGCAAAGAACAGCAATGTGTCCTGCAAGGTTTACGACCCCGAGAATGATCGACTGGAGAAAGGCCATTTAACATTAGTCAGTGAACTACGTAAGGCACTGAAAGAGAAGAAATTTGAGCTATATTATCAGCCAAAGGTTAATACCAGTGATGGTCAGATTATCAGCGCAGAGGCACTCGGACGCTGGCAGAGTAATACGCGTGGCGATGTCTCACCGGAAATCTTTATCGATATACTGGCCGAAAGCAATCTGCTTGACGAATACACCTACTGGGTAATAGAAACAGCGCTGGCACAGGCAAAGAAATGGCAGCTAGATTTCGGGCCGATACGCATCGCGGTCAACCTGTCTCCCCACATGCTTATGCAACCTGACTTTAAAGAAAGAATTGCACCGCTTATAAAAGATGATACGGATGGCGCCCTGCTAACTTTTGAGATCACCGAGAATTTATTTTTATCCGAGATTGATCGCGTTGCAGATATTCTTGAGTACATTCATTTGCTCGGTGTCGAGTTGTCTATTGATGACTACGGAACGGGTTATTCCTCATTAAGTTTATTGCGCCGTTTAAAAGTCACAGAACTAAAAATTGATCAATCATTTATCAATGATGTTACCCATAACAAGGATGATGAGGTGATTGTTCATTCCACCATTGAGCTGGCCCACAACCTCGGATTAAAAGTAGTTGCTGAAGGTGTGGAAAATGAAGACACACTCGATCTATTGAAAGAATTAGGCTGCGATACAATTCAGGGGTTTTTAATAAGCAGGCCATTACCCGTTAAAGAATTTGATGTATTTATTAAAAACCATTCCGATTAGTTTCTAGTATGCTGTAGGAACACTTACAAGACTAACAGAGACATGGGTTCATCTACTGGCTTTCCTGGACTGCATTACAAACTTTCAGCGGGTCTCATGAACAGACTACTATTCATTACGGTATTCCTCATTACGGCGGGTTCCGCTTGCGCTGACCAGGGTGAAAATCAGTCACCCGGTGTAAAGGCTGTCCCGGACGGTTATGAATTAGCCTGGGCCGATGAATTTGACCAGCATATTTGTCCCAGCCCGAGCAACTGGAGACACGAGAAGGGCTTTATACGTAACAGGGAATTACAGTGGTATCAGCCTGAAAATGCATTCTGCAAGGCAGGGGTGCTGATCATTCAGGCACGTCGTGAAGCAAAGGAAAACCCATATTTTATTGCAGAAAGTGATCGATGGCAGGAAAATCGCCGGTTCGCCGAATACACATCAGCGAGCCTGAAGACAAAGGGCCTGCGAAGCTGGCTCTATGGCCGATTTGAAATGCGGGCAAAAATAAACGCTGACCCGGGGCTTTGGCCTGTGTTCTGGACGCTTGGTGAGACAGGGCAATGGCCCGCTGCAGGTGAGATCGATATACTCGAATCTTACCGGGGAAAGTTGCTAGCGAACGCTGCCTGGGAAGGCGACCAAGCGGGGAACCCCAGCTGGGATATAACCCGCCGCCCCATTTCCAGTTTCGGAGATAAATGGCTAGAATCGTTTCACGTATGGCGCATGGACTGGAACGCAGACTTCATACACCTGTACGTTGATGACTTTTTGCTCAACACGATCGATCTGCGCAGTACTGTCAATCCCGCTGGGCTCGAACCATCAAATCCATTTCAGCATCCCCATTATTTATTATTATCGCTTGCCATCGGCGGCACCCGAGGGGGATCCCCGTCGCAAACAGACTTTCCCGCGAGTTTCGAGATTGATTACGTACGTATCTACCAGCGGCTGTCGACTGAAACCCCCGTACGAATTTCACCATAAGTTTTATTCCGTAGAACGGGAAATGCCGGCAAAGTGAAGCTACCGGCACACTGACTGGTTTCAGAATTAAATCTACAATGAGTGTGGCCGTGTTCACTCTCTCGAAGTCACCTTGAAATTTCTGTTAGCGATTGTCTTTTGTGCAAGTATTGTTTTAGTATATTTAAAGCATACCGTTTTGGAAAAAATAACAATGAAACCTCAACTTCTGGCCACCGTTCTATTCTCGATATTTGCCCTTCACACCACTGTTTATGCTCAGGAATACCTGCCGGATAAAGCAGGTGTTGCCAGTGCGATGACAAAGCAGGAATACTCACCCTACGTCGGGCGGGAATTTCCAACCCGCGTACTGTTTGGGGATACGCATCTGCACACGGCTATTTCGGTTGATGCCGGGACGATGAATACGCTGGGGCAGGAAGCCGCGCTCAGATTCGCGCGTGGTGAGGAAGTCATTACCACGCACGGATTGCGAGCGAAGCTGTCGCGGCCTCTCGATTTCCTGGTTGTTTCTGACCATGCCGAAATGTATGGCCTGATGCCGGAGCTCCTGAAAGGAAATCCCGAGATCCTTGCGCAGGAAACGGGCAAGCGCTGGTACGATGGCCTGAAGGGAGGCGATCGCGACCAGGTATTTAAAACCGCGATGGATATTGTGGCCACACTTAGTGAGGACAAGTTACCCATTGAAAGCGATAAAATTGTCCGTGATGCCTGGCGCAAATACACCGCTCTTGCGGATAGCTACAACGAACCGGGCCGTTTCACCGCCCTGATTGGCTACGAGTGGACCGCCATCGGTGGTTACAACCTGCATCGCAACGTGATTTTCCGCGGTGATGCCAACATGGCCAATCGTACCGTGCCTTTCTCGCAGTACGACAGCCAGAACCCGGAAGACCTGTGGAAAGCCCTGGCCGCGTTTGAAAAGGAAACGGGTGGCGATGTGCTCGCGATACCCCACAACGGAAATCTCTCCAACGGGCGCATGTTTACCGTAGAAACCTTCGATGGCAAGCCCCTTACGGCGGAGATCGCCGCACTGCGGGCACGTATGGAGCCATTGGTAGAGGTGACCCAGATCAAGGGCGACAGCGAAACCCATCCGCTGCTGTCACCCAACGATGAGTTTGCCGACTATGAGACCTGGGACAAGGCGAACCTCAATGGCACAGAACTCAAGAAACCGGAAATGCTGCAATGGGAGTATACCCGCGAGGCGTTGAAGACTGGCCTGATGCTGGAGCAGGAACTGGGCATCAATCCCTTCAAATTTGGCATGGTCGGCAGTACTGACTCCCACACTTCCCTGTCTACGGCCGAAGAAGAGAACTTCTTTGGCAAACATTCCGGGGTGGAACCGGAACCGCATCGCTGGGAGCATCTCGTCATTGAGGCACCCGATCCGAATCTGAGTGTCTATGGCTGGCAGCAGGCGGCCTCAGGCTATGCGGCGGTGTGGGCGACAGAAAATACGCGTGAAGCGATTTTCGATGCTATGCAGCGCAAGGAAACCTACGCCACAACCGGGTCACGCATGACTGTACGGTTCTTCGGTGGCTGGGAATTTGAAGAAGCGGATACGCAGTCAAGGCTGCCCGCAGGTGCAGGCTATGCCAGGGGTGTTCCGATGGGAGGTGATCTAAGTGCTGGCCCGAAAGGCAAGGCACCAACCTTCCTGGTCGCGGCAATGAAAGATCCCTACAGCGGAAATCTTGATCGTATCCAGATCGTCAAAGGCTGGCTGGATAACACAGGAGAGCTGCATGAGAAGGTGTATGATGCTGCGTGGAGTGATGCAGATAAGCGTAAGCCGGGGAAGAATGGCAAACTGCCAGCGGTGGGCAATACCGTTAACATCGCAAATGCAACCTGGAGCAACAGTATCGGTGATCCTGAGCTAATAACAGTATGGTCAGATCCTGATTTCGACCCATCGGAGAAAGCCTTCTACTATGCCCGAGTCATTGAGATTCCGACACCACGCTGGACCGCCTACGAGGCAAAGCGTTTTGCAATAAAAATGTCAGAAAAGGTGCCGATGACAACTCAGGAACGCGCATATACTTCACCGATCTGGTACACACCCCTGGCCTGTGACACTCACCCGAATCTATGTAAATCGGACACTGCATCGATGTAAACCTGAATAACCCCGTCATTGTGGGCAGCAAAAGATACGCTATCAGATCATAAGATCAGAGATAATTGATATAATAACCAACGGAGCAAAGTCATGATTTCACCTAAATTTTCATGTGCATGTATGGTTATGGCATTAACGGCACTGCCGGCAGCAGCCCAGATACCCGCCGCTTCGGATACAAAAGAAGTCCTGCACGATGCTTATACGGGCTCGCCCTATGCCCAGCGTGGCTTCCCGACTCAGGTGTATTGGGGTGATACCCATCTCCATACGGCTTTATCTATGGATGCAGGAGCATTTGGCAACAGGCTCGGCCTTGAAGAGGCCTACCAGTTTGCACGCGGCGATGAAGTCGTATCGTCGACCGGTATTCCGGCGAAACTGTCGCGACCGCTTGATTTCCTGGTCATTGCTGATCACTCGGACAATATGGGCATGTTCCCTGACCTGCTGGCAGGCAAACAGCATATCCTGGCTGATCCTACCGGTAAGGACTGGTACGACAGGATTCAGGCGGGAGAAGGTGTCGGTGTCGCATTGGAGCTGATTGGTATGTTTTCCCAGGGGAAATTTCCTGAGGCCCTGATATATACCCCGGACTCGACACCTTACAAAGCCGTCTGGCAGGAAACCATCGATGCCGCAGAGAAGTATAACGACCCCGGTCAGTTCACGGCTTTCATCGGCTATGAATGGACTTCGCTGGTCAAGGGCAACAATATGCACCGTGTTGTCATGTACCGCGACGATGCAATCAGGGCCTCGCAGATGGTTCCTTATACGACCTATCCGCCCCAGGGCAGCAACAATCCGCGTGATTTATGGAAGTGGCTGTCATCTTACGAGGAGAAGACCGGCGGCGACGTGCTGGCAATTGCTCACAATGGCAACCTGGCCAACGGCATCATGTTTCCACTGGAGGCGCAGTATGATGGCAAGACCCTCGATGCTGAATACGTGACAGAGCGTGCGAAATGGGAACCGGCATACGAGGCTACCCAGATCAAGGGCGACGGCGAAACACATCCCTTCCTGTCTCCCGACGATGAGTTCGCGGATTATGAAACCTGGGCCATCGGCAATCTCGATGTTTCTGTAGCAAAGACCAATGATATGCTGGCAGGTGAATATGCCCGTGAAGCATTGAAGCGCGGTCTTGCTATCGAGACAAAGCTTGGCACGAACCCGTACAAGTTCGGCATGATTGGTTCCACAGACAGCCACACCTCGCTGGCGACCACCCAGGAAGACAACTTCTTCGGCAAGCACTCCGGCTATGAGCCCAATCCCGAACGCATGACGCACCCCTTCATGGAGTCAGAGGCAGGAACCATCTATGCATGGCAGCAGGTCGCATCGGGCCTCGCTGGAGTGTGGGCCACTGAGAACACCCGTGAGGCGATCTTCGATGCGATAGAGCGTAAAGAAATATATGCTACAACGGGCAGCCGCATGGCGGTACGCCTGTTCGGCGGCTGGAAGTTCACCGATCAGGATATCAACAGCCGTTCTCCGGCCAACGCAGGATATATGAAAGGTGTTCCGATGGGCAGTGACTTGCCGGCAAAACCAGCCAGTGCCAAAGCGCCAAACTTCATGGTGTACGCACTGCGTGATCCCAGAGGCGCCAATCTCGACCGTATCCAGATCATTAAAGGCTGGACGGACAGTAAAGGCAAAGGACACGAAAAGGTCTACAACGTCGCCTGGTCCGACAATCGCAAGCCCGATGCCAAGGGCAAACTGCCAGCAGTGGGCAACACAGTGGATGTGAAAAATGCGAACTGGACCAATACCATCGGTGCATCAGAACTTGCTGCCGTGTGGACGGATCCGGATTTCGACCCGAAACAGAAGGCCTTCTACTACGCTCGTGTGCTTGAAATACCGACACCACGCTGGACCACATATGATGCCTTCCGTTTCAATGTCCCGCTTGCGAAAGGCGCCCCGACATCGACGCAGGATCGTGCCTATACATCGCCGGTCTGGTATTCGCCTAAGGGCTGATCATGAGATAAAATTAGCATCTCACTGTAGGAGCGCCGCTCGGCGCGGATTTTTATGACTAAGGACTAAGGATGAAAGATGAAAGATGAAAGATGAAAGATGAAAATACAGGAAACATTTAATCCCTGTGCTTTTTATCCTTAGTCTTTTGTCTCGCGTCTCATGTCATCAATACATTATCGCGCCGAGCGGCGCTCCTACAATGATTCTTCAATCTGTCGCATACACCCTGCGTAGATAGACAGGCATTGAATCAAAACCTGACAACCCTGAAACAAATATATGAAAAAATGGCTACGCGAACCCCTGCTGCATTTCCTGCTGATCGGAGCTGGGCTCTTTATTCTTTATGGTCTGCAAAATGATCAGCCTGCCGATGACGGCAATCGTATCGTCATCAGCGAAGCCGATATTGATCGTCTGCTCAGCCTCTGGGAAAAGAAGTGGCAGCGCCTGCCAACCCAGTCTGAGCTGGATGGGCTAATCGAAGCACAGATTCGCCAGGAGGTGTTATATCGTGAGGCACTGGCGATGGGGCTGGATAAAGATGACTCTATTGTGCATCGACGCCTGGCCCAGAAGGTAGAATTCATTTTTTCTGATATTACCTCACAGGCCGAACCGAGCGATGCCGAACTGACCGACTATCTTGCGGCGAATGCCGACAAGTTTGAGATCCCGGCACGTATCAGTTTCCAGCAAATTTACCTGAACAGCGATAAGCGCGGTGATCAGGCACGAAGTGATGCAGATGACCTGCTGGGTAAACTGTCACAGCCGGATTCATCTGTTGATATTCTGGCTGCCGGTGATCCATTCATGTTTGGCCAGCAGCATGAAAATTTAACGGAACAGGGTGTGGCGCGACTGTTCGGTAAAGACTTCGCGAGCAAGTTGTTCAACCTGCCATCGGGTGGTTGGCAGGGCCCGGTTCGGTCCGGCTATGGCCTGCACCTGGTTCAAATCAGCAATCGGACAACGCCCATTCAGCCGTCACTGGATGTGGTCCGACAGAAAGTATTAAACGAATGGAATACCCAGCAACGTCAGATCATGAATAAGCAGTTTTACCAGAATCTGCGAGCACGTTATGAGATAGTCATTGAAGCCCCTGTTGCTAAAGACAGTGTTGCTAAAACCACTGTTTCAGAAGCTGAAAAATGATGCAAAGAACGTTTATCGCCCTCGTCTTATTTTTCTCCGCCTCAGTCTCTTTTGCTGATGAGATTCGACCGGGCTACCTGGAGCTTAAAGAAAGCAGCCAGAATATTTTTTCCGTGCTATGGAAAGTCCCGGCCAAAGGCGACAGAAAATTAAGCTTACGCGCGCAGCTGCCAAAAAACTGTAATGAAATAACTCAACCGAATAGCCAGTTAGTCAATAGTGCTTATATCCAGCGCTGGATAGTAACTTGTGAAGGCGGCATTTTAGAAAAAACTCTTTCAATCAACGGTTTAAAATCTACCAATACCGATGTCCTGCTGCGACTGGAATTTATTGATGGCCGCTCACAGTCTGTACTGCTTACCCCGACACGAGAGTCATTTAAGATACCCGCTGCGGCATCCTCGCTGCAAATTATAAGTACTTATACCTGGTTAGGCATTACTCATATTCTGATGGGTGTGGATCATTTATTATTTGTCTTTGCCCTGCTGCTTATTGTCGATGGCAAGCGACGCCTGTTATGGACCATCACTGCCTTTACGCTTGCCCACAGCCTTACCCTTGCTGGCGCAACACTGGGCTTCATAAATGTTCCACAGCAACCGGTAGAGGCCATCATTGCCTTAAGCATTCTGTTTCTGGCTGTAGAAATAGTCCATGGTAAACAGGGAAGAAAAGGCGCTGCTGCACGCTGGCCATGGATGATAGCATTTGTTTTTGGGCTGCTGCATGGGTTCGGTTTTGCCGGTGCGCTGGCTGAAGTGGGTTTGCCGGAACAGGCGATTCCGCTGGCCCTGGTTTTTTTCAATGTGGGCGTTGAACTGGGGCAGTTACTGTTTGTTGCGGCGGTTCTTTCTGTTGCTTACTTATTACACAAATTAAAGCTGCCGAAGCTGCTTGACTGGTCTGAAACGTTTGCTATTTATTCTATAGGTGGTCTTTCTTCGTTCTGGTTATTTGAGCGGATCAGTGCGTTTTAATTAAACAGGGTTTTCTTTATGCAGAAGCGCCGAGCGGCGCGATATTGTCCTGATTAAACACAGAAGACACGTGACTAAGGACAAAAGACCAGTGAAACATAAGCTTCCGGCTCTTTCATCTTTTGTCCTTCATCCTTAAGTCCATCGCTTAAAAAAATCGCGCCGAGCGGCGCTCCTGCAACAGGGGGTTAAGCAGTAATGTTATTCTGCAAATAATCCAGCAATTCCTGACCAACTGCCTCTGCACGCCAGCCCTTGCAGACGGCCAGCTCTCTTTCCCCATGAATCATTTCGGTAAGATCTTTGCGTGTGGCAAGTAAGGAAGCCGGCAAGGCCATTTCTTCTGCAACTGCATCAAGTATCTTCGCCAGCTCTTTCTTCAACGCCCTTTCACTGGCATCCGGGCGACCGGGACCAGCAGGCAGTTCCGGCTCATCATGCTCGGCAGACTGTCTGATGATGGTCAGGATTCGATCACCTCGATGTTTCACCAGGCCGTCAGTGACATCTTCAATCGATGCTAATTCGTTTTTCGTTGCAGGCAATGTGTTGGCTATTCTTACCAGTACTTTGTCAGCCAGAATCCAGCTTCTCGGCTTGTCTCTT
>JBLYYR010000284.1:0-18996 GCA_048550195.1 Arenicellales bacterium | reverse complement strand
GTGAAATACTGAATTCGATGGGGTATAACAACATTCTTGGCGTTGATACATCCGCTGAAATGATCAGGAGAGGAAATTTAATACATCCACATTTAACATTGTCACAAACCCAGGGTGCTTCTCTGCAATACCCCGATGAAATCTTTGGAGCAATAGTGCTTTGCGCAGTTCTTACATGCATACCAGAGCACCAAGCAATGAAAGATATCTTATCCGAAATTGAAAGAGTACTAAAACCTGGCGGAATTCTGCATATGGTCGAGTTCTCTAACAAAACAAGAAAAGCCTTTGTATCAGATATAGGCATTGCTATGCACCACCAGGAACCTAGCGAGCTGCAAAGCTTGGTTAGTATGTTTACTGAACTGAAGTTTAAGGTTATTCAAACTAAAACAATATGTGGTAATACTGCAAAAGCAGTTAGTTATTTCGGGAAAAAAATCACTTAACAAATCGTCGAGGCGTGACATCCACTTTGCTGTGGCCACTTAACTCGAACGTAATGCAGGCAACATCACTGTACAAGGAACTAATCATGTTTACGGAAAAGAAAGCACTTCTACTAGATATGAATAGTACCTTTATGTTTGGAGAAGATAGATTTGGTGAAAATGATGACTTCTTTGTTTATTACAGTAGTATTAACGGGAAACTACAAAAAGATAAGTTAGCCAAGATTATTAGAGCTACCTATAAATATCTTAATGACAGATATCCAGATAAAAAATATAGACATAATTTTCCATCAGTACATGAAGCTATTAATAAAACTCTGGGTGTAAAGCAATCTGAAGAAGAAATAAAAAGAATTATAAGTACTTTCGCCTTTCATGAACTTGGCTATATCCCATATGATTTTGTTGAAGTTCTGAAAACACTAAAAGAACGTTTCATCCTCTCCGTTGTTATCGACATCTGGTCGCCAAAATATATGTGGCTTGAAACTTTTGAAAAAGCTGGAATAAGTAATTTATTTTCAGCTTCGTCTTTTTCATCGGATCATGGAATGGTTAAGCCGTCGCCTAAACCATTTGAACTTGTAGTGAGTCAATTGAATCTTCTAAAAGAAGAGTGTTTGGTTATTGGGGATTCCGTAAGAAGAGATCTTGGAGGGTCTATTGCTGCTGGAATTGATTGTATTTTGGTGGGTGGTGCTAGTGACCCGAGAGCGATTGCTTGTTTCCCAAGTCTTGTGGACTTTAGTAATGAAACGTAGCACAGCTAACAAGGCTCTCATTCGTCCGCAAACAACGCTGTGCATCGATTGTGCCACACAACTTCAATGTTATGCCTGAATAATATATATCTATATGAATCAAAAATATTCAATAAAAATATATCACCTTCACGAATTAGCGGCTGAATGTCATGAATTTTAACTAGAGTATGCAATAGGGAATTATATGAACACTTCCAAAAATGAGGTGGTAAGGCTTAAACGTGTTTGAGTTAAATGACCTGGTGCATGAATTTCATAATGGTATTTCTAGAGAAATCTATATAAGTTATGTATTGATATTGAAAAAAATCGCATAACAGGACGTTTATCATGAATCCAAAAACTCGCGCGTTTTCTGCAAGGTGTAAAAAAATGCGCCCTTTTTATTCGCAGGTTAACTTAGCGATAGCGAAAAAAAACTTAAGAATAACCAATGAGTACAATTAAACACACTAAGTCCTTTATAATTTCGCAGCCAATTAAAGATCTATTTCCTTTGTTTAGTGCTGAAGGAGAAAAGTCATGGGTACCAGGATGGAACTATGAGAACATAATGGGAAGTATTGAGCTACATGAGGATTACGTGTTTCTTACAAAAAGTCATGATCACGCAACTACCGATGCTATTTGGGTTGTTAAAAAGTATGAACCAGAAAATCACTACGTTCAATATTATAAAATTGAACCAGAAGATAAAATTGGGATTATTGAAGTATCTTGTACTCAATTAGTTGATTCAGGCACAGAAGTCCAGGTTACTTATGAGTACATAGGATTATCAGATAAAGGAAATCAGTTTATTAAAGAATTTACTACTTCAGAATATAAACAATTTATTGCCGAATGGAAGTCTTTGCTAGACGCATATTTTTTATCAAAGCGCTAACAAGGATCTTATATCGTTGTGTAAAAAAAATAGCACAGCAAGTACGAGCAAAAAGGCGGCTCGCCGTTTAACTGGTTAGGTGTCATGCGAGATATAAATAGAATTATGGGTAAGCTGGAAAGTTTAGGATTTAGCTCATGGTTTAAAAGTCGAGTTGATGATGAAAAGATGGCCGTTCATGAAGTTGCGAGGGTCGTTTCAGTACACAAAGATAGCTACATCGTAACTAAAGGATTTGGAGAGGTGTTTGCTGAACTATCAGGACGTCTATCCTATACAGCGGATTCCGCTTCTGATCTGCCAACAACTGGAGACTGGGTATATGTCGATTTTTATGATAATACTCACGCAATAATCCATGGGGTGGTTTCTAGAAAAACGTTATTAAAAAGGAAAACGGCCGGAAAATTAGTTGATTTTCAGTTAATTGCAGCAAATATTGACGCTGCCTTTATTATCCAGTCAGTAGATTACAATTTTAATCTTAGAAGGTTAGAGCGATATTTAGTTATGGTCAATGAAAGCGGAATCACCCCGGTAATTTTGCTTAGCAAATGCGATCTTATATCCCAACATGAACTTAATGAAATAAAGGAAAGCGTTTTAAATATCGCCCCTCAGGTGACAGTATTCGCGTTTAGTAATTTTAACGGGGATAATATTGATGATATTAAAAAATATTTATCATCTGGTCATACCTACTGTCTACTCGGCTCGTCTGGTGTTGGAAAGACGACTTTATTAAACAGAATTATAGGAAGTGAACTCTTTGAAACGCAATCTGTTAGCAACAAAGAAAATAAAGGAAGGCATACCACTACAAGTCGAGAATTATTGCAATTAGATAACGGATCAATGTTAATAGACACCCCTGGAATGAGAGAGCTTGGTAATATGTCGGTAGATGCTGGCATTGATCAAACATTTTCTGAAGTATTAGATCTTTCAAAAAGCTGTAAATTTAGTAATTGCTCACATATCAGCGAAAAAGGCTGCGCGATATTGGCCGCTATAAGCGAAGGTAAATTATCTAAAAAACGGTATAAAAACTACATAAAAATGAAAAATGAATCAACATTCAATGAAATGTCATATATCGAAAAAAGAAAGAAAGATAAGGACTTGGGTAAGTTGATTAAATCAACCTTAAAAAATAAATGCAGATGATATGACTTAGTATGGTGCTCGTTCGGACGCAAACTATGCTGTGCTTCGATTACACCACACAGCTTGATCGTTATGCAGGTGTAAAGCAAAAGAGGATGTGATGGAATTTTACAATGATCCAGTAAAAGTTGATGAATATGAAAAAATGTGTGATGAATATGATGGTTCTGATCTCTATAAAGTATTAGAAAGGCATCTCGTGGATAATTCTACTTTGTTAGAGATAGGAAGCGGTCCTGGAAATGATATAAACTATTTTCAGAAGAGATATACAGTTACCGGTTCAGATTTGTCAGATGAATTTCTTCTTAGGGGCAGCAAAAAATATTCAAATGTTCCATTCATAAATTTAGATGCAGTTTCAATCAAGATAGACAAGGTATTAGATTGCGTATTTTCAAATAAAGTTTTGCATCATTTGTCTCAGGATGATCTGATAAAATCATTTAAGCGGCAACAAAAAGTAATTGTGAGGAATGGTATATTTGCACATACCTTCTGGTTAGGAGATAAAGAATTCACAATGGAAGGTATGTTGTTCGTATTTCACAATCGAGAGAACCTAATAAATTTGGTCTCTGAATATTTTACGATTCTTGAAGCGTATGACTACAAGGAGTTCGAAGAAGGAGATTCAATATTTATCGTGGCTAAAAATGACAAAGCTGTTTAACAAGGCAATTCAACACGGGCGGCGCAAAGGACGTGACGCCGGTTAATTACGGCGCTCTGCATCATGTGACAGATAAATGGAACCCCTGATAGTTGATTTTCCGCTAAGAGGTGAATGGGTTGCACCAAATACGCCAGGGTATAAGGTGCCTAGCCATGGCACAGATCAATTTGCTCAAACGTATGCATATGATTTTTTACAGATTGACTGGCGGTATCCGATAAAGAAGTTCAGGTTTTTTAAGAAACCATTCATACCTGCATTATTATTTGGGGTACATTTAAATCAGTGTATCGGCTGGTCTCAACCAATTTATTCACCATTTGACGGCGAAGTAGCTGAGGCTGAAGATGGGATTGTTGAAAGAGATCCAGTTCATTTTTTTAGGGATATGGGTTTTGTTTTAAAAAACACATTCTTTTTTAGGCCATCTGACAAAAATTATGATTTAAGGCCTGTTGTTGGTAACTATATCATTTTAAAAGGTGATCGTTGTTATGCCTTTTTTGCTCATGCGCGTACAGGATCATTGCTTGTTAAAAAGGGCGATATTGTGAAAGCTGGTCAGCAATTAGCGGAGGTAGGGCATTCTGGGAATTCAACCGCGCCACATTTGCATTTTCATTTGATGGATAATCAGAATTTAATGAAAGCAAAGGGATTACCATGTTGTTTTAGAGAATATGAAAAATTTGTGGATAAAAAGTGGGAAAGAGTTAAGAATGGTATTCCAGGAAGATATGACAGAATAAGGGTTGTATGATGTATAACAAATCGGTCAAGTTCGCTCCGACAAAAAACGCCTCCACAAGACGCCGCTAAGCGACGCTGAGATAAACGTTATGCATCAAAAAGGAGCACATAATGAACGAGCATGAAAAGATAAATTATGTTGAATTTCCATCAAAAGACATCCAGGCAACCAAGCACTTCTTTGTCCAGGCCTTTGGCTGGTCCTTTCAAGACTTCGGCCCAGAGTATTCAGCGTTTTCAAACCAGGGTATCGATGGTGGTTTCTTTAAGTCAGAACTAAGTTCTTCTACAAATAATGGCGCTGCCCTTATAGTGTTCTACAGTCAGGATCTAAAGGCTACTCAGGCTAAAATCGAAAAAGCTAACGGCAGTATAGTAAAACAAATATTTTCATTTCCTGGTGGCCAACGTTTTCACTTCACAGAACCAGGTGGCAATGAATTTGCAGTATGGTCAGACAAAAATGTATAACAGGGCGCTCGTTCGGGCGTTCACTACGCTGCGCTGCTTAGCTAGCACGTTAACGAAAGTAAGGTTGACTAATAATACGGAGGCGTTTCGACTCCCGGCACCTGGTGGCACGGGAACCATACTCAACTTCAACGTTGAAGATGTTGATACAGAGCATACAAGATTAACAGAGCTGGCCTACAAAAAGCCATGTCACTAGAAGAGCATCCCTGGGGAGATAGAGGGTTTTCTGAAAATAGTTCCTATTGGTGATTTCATTTATATCTATTCTGATTGTGAGCCATTAGTTGAATTCAGGCAATATCACAAGGGCTAACAAGTGAATTATGGCCGGTTAGTTTTACACGATGCGCCCTACCCTGCTCAGTATGCCACAGGTAGCAGCCTAACTGTCTTTTCATAAGGGAAAGAAGAATGCATTCTAATCCAAGCCGAGTTGAGATAGACCACCACACGATAAAGTTAATTATTGGAGTGATCGCCATCTCTCTTGCCACCCTGACAAGCTTCTTTTCAGAAACGCCTATCCAGTCAATTAGCGCCTCTTACCATGAAGGTGGCTGGTCACGAAATATATTTGTGGGGTTTCTATTTGCGATCTCCGCATTTCTGCTTGCGTATAACGGAAGATCTACACGCGAGATGGTGCTGAGTAAGTTAGCAGCAATAGCGGCTATGGGTGTTGCGATGTTCCCATGTCAATGCGGAAGTCATCAGGAGATTATCCCCTATGTACACAGTATATCTTCTGCCGTTATGTTCGTGATACTCGCTGTTTTCTGCTACATATTCTTTCGGCGTGCGTATGCTAAAGGGCACGCTCAGGCGATGTTCCGAGCTTTCATATATGCTCTCTGCGGTGCCACCATAATTGCATCTATTTTGATTATTGCAACGGACAACCTTTTAGGCGGCATTATCAGCTCAAAAATAAACCGCCTTACATTTTTCGGTGAGGCAGCAGGGTTAATTGCCTTCGGTATTGCCTGGCTCACAGCAAGTCGCACTATTCCTATAATAACGAGTAAGGAAGAAAGGCTCCCGCTTTCACCTTTCAGCGACAATGAAACGAAACTAAGCGTTGATGCAAAATAGGAATTACCAATGAGTGAATAATGGTATGGCATAACAGTCAAATCATGTCAGGCGCTCAATTGTACCACTCCTCCGGCACACTGATTTTTTTACACGACGCAGCTTAACAACAACGTTATAATTATCGTAAATTCTAAGTTCGTCAGAAATATATAAGTAAAATGAAATAGTTAGAGAGTCTTTTCCTGTGCAAATAGAAGTAACTTGGCCAGTGAGTGTTATTAAGGAAATTCAGCCAATACCAAAAAAAGGAGTCTCCAGACTTGAGATAAGTAAAACACATATCCGGTAATAAAATGCTTTTAAAACCTGATGGATAAGCTTTATCATTGGGAACAAGATACTAGCTCTAATTGCATTACACTTATTCATAAACAACAGGAGAGCCAATATGGCAAATGAAGGTTACCACGAACCCATAGAAGAATTATCTGATGAGACACGGGACATGCATAAAGCAATCATTTCTTTAATGGAAGAACTTGAGGCTGTGGACTGGTATAACCAAAGAGTTGACGCATGTAAAGATGGGGAGTTGAAAGCAATACTCGCTCATAATAGGGATGAAGAAAAAGAGCATGCCTCAATGATTTTGGAATGGATTCGTCGACAGGACTCAGCATTCGACAAAGAATTAAAAGACTATTTATTCACAGATAAGCCCATTGCCCATAAATGAAATAGTATTCAATCATATCCTTACTGGTCGTAAAGCTTGCCTGTAGAGGGTTCAAGACTGAGGAAAATTCTTGATATTTTCAGCAGATGGGGCAGTGGGCTATTTCAAAAAACTTGTTGCTTCGCATTGAGGTACACAATCATTGGGTGTAGTGAGAATGAAAATATGGGTAGATGCCGATGCGTGTCCAGTTGTGATTAAGGAAACTTTATTCAGGGCGGCAAAGAGGACAGAAGTGCCGATGACACTCGTGGCTAATCACTCTTTACAGGTTCCGCCTTCGCGATTTATCGATTTTTTACAAGTATCCGCTGGCTTTGATGTTGCAGATAATGAGATTGTTAAGCGCATCGCTGTCGGCGACCTTGTCATTACTGGTGATATTCCCCTGGCTGCGGAGGTGATAGATAAGGGTGCCCATGCCCTGAACCCTCGAGGAGAACTTTATACAGGAGAAAACATCAAGGCACGTTTAAATATGCGGGATTTTATGGACACACTACGAGCTAGCGGGATCAATTCTGGTGGGCCGCCCGCGTTAAGTAAAAGTGACCGACAATCTTTTGCCAATGAGCTGGATAAATTCCTGACCAGGTTCGTATCAAAGTAGCCTGATTATTTTAGTTATTTAGTACGTAAAAATGAGCCCAGTATACCGCGCAGAAATTTCCCGCCTTCCCGGCCAAGAGTGGTTCCTATTGTGCGGGCAGCACTTTTTATCATTGCTTCCGACCAGGTTTGTCGATTTGACGTGCGCTTTTTTGGCGTGGCTGCTTTCTGGTTCTTTTCTTCTTCGGCAGCCTGCTGCTGTGCCTTCAGGGCGCGTTCCTTGAGCATTTCGTAGGCAGATTTTCGATCAATAGCTTCCTCATATTTCCCGCTGAAAGGCGATCGTTTGACTTGTTCCTTGCGCTCATCATCTGTTAGCGGGCCCATTTGTGATTCAGGAGGGCGTATCATTGTGCGTTCAACTATGGTCGGGCTGCCTTTTGCATCAAGAGTTGAGACCAGTGCTTCGCCTATGCCCAGTTCAGTGATGACCTGCTTCGTATCGAGCTCCGGGTTGGGTCGGAAATTTTCTGCTACCGCCTTGATGGCTTTTCTGTCTTTAGGGGTGAAGGCGCGTAACGCATGTTGAATACGCAGCCCGAGTTGCCCAAGCACATCTTCAGGTATATCCAGGGGGCTTTGAGAAATGAAATAAATGCCGACGCCTTTAGAGCGTATCAGTCGCACAACCTGCTCGATTTTTTCAAGCAGTGGTTTAGGCGCCTGATCAAATAACAGGTGAGCCTCATCAAAAAAGAATACAAGTTTTGGACGGTCGGCATCACCAACCTCAGGTAATTCTTCGAACAATTCTGATAATAGCCATAACAGGAAAGTTGAGTAGAGCCTGGGTGAACTGGATATCAGTTTAGTGACATCCATGATACTGATTACACCATTAGCGGAGAAATCAGTTTTCATAATATCTTCTATGCTGGCAGCGGGCTCGCCAAAGAAGTGTTCTGCTTTTTGTTCTTCCAGTACCAGTAAGCGTCGTTGTATGGCGCCGATACTGGTACTGGAAATATTACCGTATTCTGATTTTAACTCTTTGGCATTGTCACCCATCCAGCTCAGCATGGAGCGCAGATCTTTAAGGTCAAGCAGCAGCCATTCGTTATCATCGGCAATACGGAAAGCGCTATAGAGGATGCCAGTCTGGGTGTCATTTAATTCCAGCAACGTGGATAGCAATAATGGCCCAAGTTCAGAAATCGTTGTGCGAAAAGGGTGTCCTTTGTCGCCAAACAAATCCCAGAAAACTGTCGGGTACTGTCGGGGCTGATAGTCATCAATCTTTATCAGATTTACACGCTCATCAACTTTGGCATGCGGTTTTCCCGGTCGGGACAGCCCGGACAGGTCTCCTTTGACGTCGGCCATGAATACCGGGACACCAAGCTTTGAAAAACCCTCTGCAAGGATCTGCAAGGTGACAGTTTTACCTGTGCCTGTCGCTCCTGCAATTAGTCCATGGCGATTGGCCATGGCTGTATTCATGATGATCTGGCCTTTATCATTTCCACCGATTAGCAGACCTGTTTTGTTATCCATATATTTTCCTTATTGGTATTGTGTGTTGGTGTTCCAAAATACAGTGCTATGATAACTCTGATTATCCATGCAGGCATCAGAAAATATTTAATTATCCATTATTACGAATGATTGCGGCAGAACAGGCGTTGCCCGGGCGGGACAGGTGTTTCATTTTAACTCAGAATATTAGATAGTAGACCTGCTTTGTTTTGTGTAATAGAGGGTATGGTGTGATTTAGATTCAGCTTATATTAAATGACCAGTTAAATGAACTTCAAGGAGGAAGGGTGATGTTGAGTTGTAAAATAAAATATTTCATAATTTTTTTATTTATTTTTATGGCGCCAGGCGCCAATGCTGTTGAGCCATCAGGTGACCTGACGCTATTAACCACCGAGGATAAAACCCGAGTGTATGCGCATTTTTATCGGGCAATGAATAATAATCAAAAAATAGCATTATTGTTCCACCAGGCAGGTTCCAACTCGATGGAATATGAACCGGTGCTATCGGCTTTTCATCTTGCTGGTTTTGATACTCTGACGCTAGATCAGCGTTCAGGAGGCACGCGCTGGGGTGTTGAGAATTTGACTGTTAAACGTCTGGGGGCATCGACCGACTACGCTGAGGCCTATCCTGATCTTGAAGCAGCTTTGGAGTATGCAGTAAAGCATAAGTATAAAAAGATACTCGTTGTCGGGAGTTCGTACTCGGCATCATTGGCTATTGTGCTGGCAAGTAATAATCCAGACAAGATCATGGCGGTGGCCGCTTTTTCCCCAGGTGAGTATTTTCCTGACAAGAACTGGATTAAAAATGCCACTGCGAAACTGAAAATTCCTCTGTATATCACTAGTACTGACAAAGAAAGGCAGCGTAGTGAAGAGGTTATCGTCAGAGCAAATGAAAACGATATTGATGTAACCTACTACCGCCCATTAGACTCGGTACATGGCATATCAACGCTCAGGAAGGGTGAGAACCCTGACGGCTATAAAATCAACCAGGATAATTTTGCTGAATTTTTAAATCGCTTCAAGTAAGCAGTTTTTTTCACAGCAATAAAAAAACCCCGCAAGTTTACACCGCGGGGTTTTTTTGTGGACACGACCTGAATGTATCAGGCCGGGTATTCAAAGGCTTACATCATGCCGCCCATACCACCCATACCGCCCATGCCACCCATATCAGGCATAGCGCCACCACCAGCAGCATCATCACTAGGTTTGTCAGCAACCATTGCTTCGGTTGTGATCATCAGGCCAGCAATAGATGCAGCATTTTGCAGCGCCGTACGAGTAACCTTGGTTGGGTCGAGAATGCCCATTTCGATCATATCGCCGTATTCTTCGGTGGCAGCGTTGTAACCGAAGTTGCCGGAACCCTCAGCAACCTTATTCACAACTACTGAACCTTCCTCACCGGCATTTGCAACAATCTGGCGTAATGGATCCTGCAGTGCACGTGCAACGATAGCAATACCAACATTCTGGTCGTGGTTGTCACCTTTGACATTGACTGCAGCTTCAACAACACGAATCAGTGCAGAACCGCCTCCGGGTACCACGCCCTCTTCTACTGCTGCGCGAGTAGCATGCAGTGCATCTTCTACGCGTGCTTTCTTCTCTTTCATTTCGACTTCTGTTGCCGCGCCTACCTTGATCACTGCAACACCACCAGCCAGTTTAGCTACACGTTCCTGCATTTTTTCCTTGTCGTAGTCAGATGTCGCTTCTTCAATCTGGGCGCGAATCTGTGTAACACGAGCACCGATATCATCATGGCTGCCTTCGCCGTCGATGATCGTGGTGTTATCCTTGGAAACCTGGATACGTTTGGCGCTACCAAGCTGTTCGATGGTAGTTGTCTCAAGGCTCAGGCCAACTTCTTCAGAAATCACCTGGCCACCGGTGAGAATAGCGATGTCCTGGAGCATGGCTTTACGACGGTCACCAAAGCCCGGAGCCTTAACGGCGCAAACTTTGACTATGCCGCGAATGTTATTGACCACCAGTGTAGCAAGTGCCTCACCTTCAATGTCCTCGGCAATAATCATCAATGGACGACTTGCCTTGGCAACAGCTTCAAGCACAGGCAGTAGTTCACGGATGTTGGATACCTTTTTCTCGTTGATGAGAATCAACGGGTTTTCCATGTCAGCACTCATGTTGTCCTGATTGTTGACGAAGTAAGGTGACAGATAGCCACGGTCAAACTGCATGCCTTCAACGATTTCCAGTTCATTTTCCAGCGCGTTACCTTCTTCAACAGTAATAACGCCTTCTTTACCTACTTTTTCCATTGCCTTAGCAATGATGTCGCCAATTTCAGTATCAGAGTTTGCTGAAACGGTGCCCACCTGGGCAATTTCTTTATGATCTGAGCAGGGGCGCGACAAACCTTTTAGCGCATCCGTAGCAGCGAGTACGGCCTTGTCGATACCGCGCTTGAGATCCATTGGGTTCATCCCTGCAGCAACTGATTTCAGGCCTTCACGTACTATGCCCTGTGCCAGTACAGTCGCTGTAGTGGTGCCGTCACCGGCGATATCGGAAGTGCGTGAGGCCACTTCTTTGAGCATTTGCGCGCCCATATTTTCGAACTTGTCTTCCAGTTCGATTTCCTTGGCAACGGAAACGCCATCCTTGGTCACTGTTGGTGCGCCAAAGGATTTATCCAGTACAACGTTGCGGCCTTTAGGGCCGAGGGTAACTTTTACTGCATCGGCCAGGATATTGACACCGGCGAGGATGCGAGCACGTGAACTTTCACCAAATTTTACTTCTTTTGCAGACATTTCTTTGTCCTCTGTATATTCTGTGTATTAAGGAATTGTTTATTCAACGACTGCCATGATGTCGTCTTCACGCATAATCAGCAGCTCTTCACCGTCGACCTTGACCTCGGTGCCGGAATATTTTCCGAATAACACCTTGTTACCGGCTTTGACATCAAGTGGGCGGACATCGCCGTTCTCATTGATTTTGCCATTTCCGACTGAGATGACCTCGCCTTCCATTGGTTTTTCGGTGGCGGAATCAGGCAGGACGATACCACCGGCTGTGGTCTTTTCCTCGTCCAGTCGACGTACGACTACACGGTCATGAAGGGGACGAATACTCATCGTTTTAAATCTCCAGATAGTTTTAGAATTATATACTTCAGTGCGAAATTAGCACTCTGCTATGTTGAGTGCTAATGATAAGCATGAACCGAAGCATGTCAAGTTGCTAGACAAATAAGGGCGGCAGGCTGTATTTCAAGGGGTTTGAATGAAAATCAAAAAACTAAATGCTAACTGCTAGGAGAAAAGAACGCACAGCAGGCCTGTTTTTGAGAAAGAAAAAGTGTTTCTTTTCTTAGCGCCCGGGTGGTTAGGGTGCTTGTGCTACTTATCAATACGCCGGTATTCGCCTTCAATTGTTGTTGTGGTGACACTCGGATCATTGTCAGTAGTCGGGTTGGCTCCATTCGGAACGATGAAAAAACGTTTCAGCATGTTCAGTGCAAACCAGCGGCGCAAAGGCGGAATGAGTATGAGAAAGCCCAGGGTATCGGTAATAAAGCCAGGGGTTAGCAGAAGTACGCCGCTGATGAGCAGGCTCATGCCTTCTATCATTTCCATGGCGGGTAATTCACCACGGGAGGCGGACAGGTTCATGCGGGAGATGACACCAAGACCCTGATATCGTACCAGCGAGCCACCAATTACAGCGGTGGCGATTATTATCAGCACGGTCCAGCCGGCACCGATAACAGAGCCAATATCAATCATTAGCCAGATTTCCGCAATGGGTGCAAGGATGAACAGCAAAAGTCCCAGTGGGAAGCCTCTCATTTGTAAATCTCCTGCCATATGTGTTCGATATGGTTAATTATCTGTGGAATATGATCCATCAGTCGATGATCCCCATTCGGTATTCTTTCGAATATGAGTTTTGCTAACTGTGCGTGACGGATAAATTTGTCTGTGTAGGTAATAGGTATTATGGGGTCATTCTCGCCGTGTACAATATGTAAAGGTACATCAATGGATACATCTGTATTTATCACATCATATTGTTCTGCATCCTGCATGATGTCATATCTCAGTGAATAGGGCTCCTCGCCATAGGCATCAGGAAAGCTCATGTAGGTTTCAGACTGCCATTTATGTTTTATCTGTTCTGGCAGAGTAGATAGATTGTTCTGCACATAATTGAAGGCAGGAGCGATCAGCATCATGCCTGAAATGCGTGGTTTGCGGCGCATGGCCGCCAGCAGGCTGATCCAGCTGCCCATGCTGGATCCATGTAAAATCAGTGATCGGTGCTCCACCCAATCAATGATTCGTAACAGGTCCGAAAGTCCGGATGAGATTATCTGGTCTTTCAGGTCACCATCAGATATGCCGTGTCCACGTAAGTCAAAACGCAGCCATGAACGATCCATCGCAATGGCATGCTGTGCAATCTGCAGCGATTTTTCGCCATTGCTATGCGAACGGAAGCCGTGCAGGTAGATGCCTACCGGGCCTTTACCGGTATCGTGAAGATATCCTCGAATATTATTGCCGTCTGGCTGTTTTAAGCAGATTTCTTTTTCGCCAGGCAAAATGGTGGGTGTGGGTGATTCAGGCATGTACAGGGCGCTTGCAAATGGGTGGGCTAACGGACGAGAATAGCCTATCAGTTCTCAATAATAAACTACTTATAGTTAACGCCTGCATTGTTTTGATAAAGGTTCCCGTAAAGGATACGATATGTCCAACGACACTTATACACATGAGGATGCAGGGATTTTACTGGTACTGGTGACCTGCCCTGAGGATCGATCAGAAAGCATTGCCAGTGCTTTGCTTGAGTCAAACCTGGCAGCCTGCATCAATATTATCTCTCAGGTAAAATCCTTCTATCGCTGGCAGGGTGAAGTGCAGCAGGACAATGAGTCGTTAATGCTGATAAAATGTTCGCCTGACAATTACCGTGCATTAGAGGAACGTGTTCTGGGTATGCATCCTTACGAACTTCCAGAGATCATCAGTGTCTCAGTTGCTGGTGGGTTACCCGATTATCTTAACTGGGTTCTACACCCGGACAAAAACAAATCAGAGTGACACAAATGAAGAGAACTATTTTTATGACTCGTACGCTACTGGCGGTATTGCTGCTAACGAGTGTTCACGCGTGGTCACAGGATGATTTACTGGAGCCGGACAAGGCCTTTGCGCTGGGTGAGCCGGCCATAAGTGAAGACAGTATCAAGCTAAAATGGAAGATTGCTCCGGGATATTACCTTTACCAGAATAAATTCTCGTTTGAGTTAAAAGGTTCTTCCAGCCGCCTCGACAAGCCGTTGATGCCTGATGCCATTAGCAAGAAGGATGATTTTTTTGGCGTAGTGGATATATACAAAAAGTCCGCCACGATTGAATTGCCGGTTATACGTAGTGATATAAATACAGAAAATGCTGTTCTCAAGGTGGTCTACCAGGGCTGTAATGAACCAATAGGTGTTTGTTATCCTCCTATAAGCAAAGAACTAAAAATTGTCTTGCCGCCAGCAGCCACTGCTTCGCCCTCTCCCGCTATAAAGTCTTCAGCAACACCTGCCACACGATCCGGGCTGGCATCCTTACTCGAGCAAAATTCTGGAGAAAATGAGTTTTTACCACCGGACGAGGCGTTCCAGCTTAGCGTCATTTCTACAGCTGCTGATAAGGTGACTGTGTCGCTGCTGATTGCTGAAAATTACTATCTCTACAGGGAGAAAATTGCCTTCGAAAGCGCCACCCCTGGCATCAGTATACAACCCTATCAACTGCCTGCTGGCGAAATCAAAGAAGATGAATTTCTAGGCCGCACTGAGGTCTATCATTATAACTTTGTTATAGACCTGGCCCTGGCGGGACAAAGTACTGATGGAAAATTCCAGCTGATCGCCAAGTATCAGGGTTGTGCCGATAAAGGTATTTGCTATCCACCGATAAACAAGACGGTAGATGTTACGTTGGGCGATGGTATTAGTGGTGACGGGAGCCTCGCCGTGCCGGCTTCTGTAGATGCAGAAAAGAGCAGTTCATCCGGCAGCGTGCCGGTAACAGACTCGGCGGCAGAGGTGTCAGAAGAACAAAGCGTGCTGGCGATGTTGGCTGGTGGAAGTGCCTTCTCCACAATCATTGCCTTCTTTCTGTTTGGCCTTGCGCTATCGCTGACCCCCTGTGTGTTTCCAATGATCCCCATCCTGTCCGGGATTATTGTTGGGCAGGGTGCGGATATCACACGTAAAAAGGCTTTCACGCTTTCCGTAGTCTATGTTCTTGGCATGACTATCATGTATACCTTTGCCGGCATGCTTGCCGGGCTGACCGGGGAGCTGCTGTCGTCTGCATTCCAGAGTACCTGGGTACTCGCCATCTCAGCACTGGTATTTGTATTGCTGTCATTTTCTATGTTCGGTTTCTATGACCTTCAATTGCCTGCCGGTCTGCAGACTAAACTGACAGAAAAATCTAACAAGATACCCGGCGGTGCCTACAGCGGTGTGTTTGTGATGGGCGCGCTATCGGCGTTGATCATTGGCCCCTGCGTGGCAGCCCCCCTCTCTGGTGCCTTACTGTATATAGGGCAGAGTGGAGATTATGTACTGGGTGGTGTTGCGCTATTTGTGATGTCACTGGGTATGGGCGTGCCGCTATTACTAATCGGCGCTTCCGCTGGCAGCCTGCTGCCGAAGGCCGGCGTCTGGATGAATGCGGTGAAGGCCGTGTTTGGTGTGCTGATGCTGGCGGTGGCAATCTGGTTGCTTGAACGGATACTGCCGGCGGCTGTCACGATGATTTTATGGGCGGCCCTGTTGATTGTCTCTGCCACGTATATGCGTGCCTTTGACTCCCTGCCGAACCCGGCTAGCGGCTGGCAGCGTTTCTGGAAGGGAGCGGGCATCATCTTAATGCTCTACGGTATCGCCCTCTTTATTGGTTCGCTGACAGGGGCTAAAGATGTCTTTAATCCGCTGGAAAAGGTTTCCGGTTCCATGCAGGTTGTCAGCATGCAGGGTGGTGCTGAGCACTCAGGGGCAGAACTGAAGTTTGAGGAGGTCAAAGGTCTGCCGGCACTTGAAGCGGCGATAACCAGAGCGGTGAACGAAGGCAGGCCGGTGTTTGTTGATTTCTTTGCCGACTGGTGTGTGGAATGCGTACGCATGGAAAATACCACATTCAAATCACCAACTGTCATCAGTGCACTATCCGGATACAGCCTGTTGCGGCTTGATCTGACGGCAAATGATGCGGCAGACAAGACAGTGTTAAAGAAATTCAATCTGTTTGGCCCACCGGCCCTGTTGTTCTTCGGTCTGGATGGACAGGAAATTCGAAATCTGCGTGTCATTGGCTATCAGGACGGCGCTGAGTTCACGAAAACAATTGAAAAAGCCACCAATGCAGCTGGCGTCCGGTAATGTCAAAAAAATGGGTGTTTGCCGGACTGGCGTTGTTGGCAGGGATTGCCGCATCTTTCTATTTAAGTTCACCGTCTGACAAGGATGAACCGTCAGCTGCTACCAGGCTCCAGCAGATAGAGCTACCTGATCTGAAGGGTAACAGGCAGCCATTAGCGCAATGGCAGGGAAAGTTACTGCTGGTGAACTTCTGGGCAAGCTGGTGCCCGCCCTGTCTTGAAGAGATCCCGATTTTTTTGTCACTGCGAAAGAATAATCTGAATGATGGCTTCGAAGTGGTGGGGATATCCGTCGATAGTGTGCAAAAAGTCCTGCGGATTCGCGACTCTCTAGGTATCGATTACCCCCTGCTGGATGGTGAAAAGGGCGGATTGTCTTTGATGGCGAACCTGGGAAACCCTGCCGGTGCTCTACCCTATAGCATATTGTTTGATCGTAAGGGCAATGCCGTTCACTTCAAGACAGGTGCATTCAGTCCTCAGGAACTGGAAGAATTGATAGAAAGCTATCTGTAACCGGTCCAAGATTGCTGTTAAAATCACTGTAAATCCATTAATTTTACATCTAACTGGACAATTCTCCGGTGATTAGGCAACATACTGTGGAAACGGGGTAGTTCTCTTTTACACCCTGTTTTTGTTCATAAACGATTGGTCTGAACCGCTCTGTACGATGACTAAAATACTGATATTACACGGACCAAACCTGAATATGCTGGGAAAGCGTGAGCCTGAGCACTATGGTTCAGCGACGCTGGCCAGTATTAATTCTGATTGCCAGCTGCTTGCCGATGAAAATAGCGTCGAACTGGAGTTTATGCAAAGCAATGCCGAGCACGAGTTGGTTGAAAGGATTCAGCATGCGGCCGAGATGGATTTTATTATCATTAATCCAGCCGCTTTCACCCATACCAGCGTAGCAATACGTGATGCACTGGCAGCTGTTGCCGTACCCTTTATTGAAGTTCATCTTTCCAATGTGCATGCTCGCGAACCCTTTCGCCAAAAATCCCTTTTGTCGGATCTGGCAAAGGGCGTGATATCGGGACTGGGTCCAATTGGATACACCCTGGGATTGCGCGCTGCAATCGATAACACTCTGACACCCAAAGATTAAGGATCCTCTAGTCTACTTATGAACTCATATCTCACGCCTAAAATATCCAGCTTCTTCGTTTCAAACCTTCGCAATAGCCAGCTAGTACATGCGGCTTGCGCCATAAATCTGAATATTTTAGATCGCAATCTACTTCGTCCAGAATAAATCAGAGGTTCCTTAAAATGGATATTCGTAAAATAAAAAAACTGATTGAGTTGCTTGAAAACTCAGGGCTTGCCGAGATTGAAATCAAGGAAGGCGATGACGCAATCCGTATCAGTCGAGGTTCAGCAGTTGTAGAAACGGTCGTGGCGGCACCCGCTATTGCAGCCGCAGCCACACCTGCAGCAGTTGAGAATGCAGGAGGCAAGGTTGATGACAATGCAGGTATTCCTGACGGCCATGTTGTGACTTCACCCATGGTAGGTTCCTTCTACGCTTCGCCATCCCCCGAGTCGAAAAATTTTGTTGAGGTAGGCAGCAAGGTGAAGGTTGGCGATACCCTGTGTATCATCGAAGCGATGAAAATCTTCAATGAAATTGAGGCGGACAAGGCCGGTGCAGTCATCGCGATACTTAAAGAACCCGGTGACCCGACAGAGTTTGGCGAACCACTTTTCATCATCGATTAGACCATGATAAACAAGATCGTCATTGCCAACCGCGGTGAAATCGCACTGCGTATCCAGCGAGCCTGCCGGGAGATGGGTATCCAGACTGTAGCCGTGTATTCGGAAGCTGACCGGGATGCCCTGTATGTCAAGCTTGCAGATGAATCCGTCTGTATCGGGCCAGCCCAGGCTACTCAAAGTTACCTGCATATTCCTGCTATTTTGAGTGCAGCAGAGGTTACGGATGCCGATGCGATACACCCGGGCTATGGGTTTTTGTCAGAAAATGCAGATTTTGCAGAGCTGGTGGACGCATGCGGTTTTATATTTATCGGACCCACGGCAGCGAATATACGCACTATGGGTGACAAGGTTTCAGCGATTCAGTCTATGCATCAGGCAAACGTCCCCTGTGTGCCGGGTTCCGATGGCGTACTGGGTACAGATGATGAGACCAACTTCGCTATTGCATCAAAAATCGGCTATCCCATAATCATCAAGGCCTCCGGCGGTGGTGGCGGACGTGGTATGCGTGTTGTGCATACGGAATCCGCATTGTTGAACGCGATTGTGCTGACACGAACAGAGGCCGCTGCTACCTTCAACAATCCTGACATCTATATGGAAAAATACCTGGAGCACCCGCGCCATGTTGAAATCCAGGTATTGTCTGATAAACACGGCAGTGCCGTCCATCTCGGCGAACGCGATTGCTCTATGCAGCGTCGTAATCAGAAGGTGGTAGAGGAAGCACCCGCACCAGGCATTACAGAAGAGCAGCGTAATGCGGTTGGTGAGCGTTGCGCCGAGGCCTGTCGC
>JBLYYR010000283.1:0-18802 GCA_048550195.1 Arenicellales bacterium | reverse complement strand
CTCAAGAGGCTCGTTAATGTCTGCGCTCTGAATCTCTTTCTGCATCCAGGCACCGACATGGTATTGCTCTCCCTGTGTCTGCAATCCTTTCAACATGTCATCCTGTGTAAGCACTCCAACCATGACCTTATTCAGCAGCACCGGGAAATCTTTCTGACTGCCGGCAAGAGTCAGCTCAACTGCATGGGAAAGGGTATCATCCGGCGACAGTACCTGAAAATCGGTCAGCATGGCCCGGCCTGCTGCTGCATCATGCAAGCTTGATTTGATCTGTTCGGTCCCCGCCTCGGCCGCTGCCCCTATCCACACAAACAGGGCAATAAATAGCAGGAAGGGGTTGTAGAGCAGGCCGATCAAGCCTAACCACAGGGCAAACCCCTGCCCTACTTTGGCGGCCACCTGGGTGGCCCGGTTATGGTTCATGTACATCGATAGAACCGCCCGCAATACCCGTCCTCCATCCATAGGGAATGCTGGCAACAGATTGAAGACGGCAAGAATGATATTGACCACCATCAGCTTCTGCAGAAAAGATGCCTCGGTAAGGTCAGGCAGACCTGGCTGTAGTGAGCTTGTAATTGAAAGCCACAACCAAAGAGCAACCGCAATAACCATGTTCACCATCGGCCCTGCCAGCGCCACGGCAATCTCCTGCTTCGGATCATCAGGCATGCGCTCCATGTCAGCCACACCGCCGATAGGCAGCAGGATGATTTTCCGTGTACGAATACCGTAGCGCCGTGCTGTCAGGGAATGTCCCAGTTCGTGCAGCACCACACAGGCAAACAGAGCGAGGATAAAACTCACACCGGTGAAAACTGCTGCCGGGTTGCCTCCCACTATCCAGAAACTCAGGCCGATCCATGCGATGAGAATAAAGAAGGTGGCATGAACGTAGACATCAATACCGGCAAGACGGGCAATTTTCCAGGACCATTTCATATGAGAACTTCCATTAACTAACTACCTGTTCTGATTATGTCGCCGTACAAAAAACTTCTCTGCCTCAACCAGAAACAACACAGAGGAGGCGACCAGCAGGATTATCAACCAGAGATTAAAACCTATTGCCGTGGTGCCAAACAAGGTCTGCATTGGTGCAAGATAGGTAAACCCAAGCTGTAATAGGATAAGCACACCTATGGCAATCAGCACATAACGGTTACCTGTTAATCCTGCCCGGTTAAATACCGGGGCAGTTATATAACGTGAGTTGAATAGATACAAAATCTCAAATACGACCAGCGTGTTTACAGCAACCGTGCGTGCATGCTCGATACTGACGCCTTGCTCCATCTGCCACAAAAAAAGCCCGAATGTTCCAGTCATCAGAATAACGGAGACAAACGCAACACGCCAGATAAGATGGGGTGTCAGTATTGCTTCATGGGCATCACGTGGTGGGCGCTGCATAACATTCTGTTCGGGCGGCTCAAATGCCAGCGCCAGAGCCAGGGTAACAGCCGTCACCATGTTCACCCAGAGTATCTGCACTGGTGTTAACGGCAGCTCCTGAAAACCAAACAGGATGGCAGCAAGGATAATCAGTGCCTCACCACCATTGGTCGGCAGGATGAAGAGGATGGCCTTCTTGATGTTGTCATAAACCGTGCGTCCTTCTTCCACGGCGTGGGCAATAGAGGCAAAATTATCATCGGCCAGTACCATTTCGGCAGCTTCCTTGGCCGCTTCGGTTCCATTCTGGCCCATAGCGGTGCCGACATCGGCACGTTTCAGGGCCGGCGCATCGTTTACACCATCTCCCGTCATGGCAACGATAGAACCCTGTTCCTGCATCAGCCTGACTAAAAGCAGCTTGTGTTCAGGATTGACACGCGCATATACGTCAACATCCTGCACGCGTTGGTGCAACTCATTCTCGGACATTAATTCAAGCTCCTGCCCGGTAAGCACATCATCGACATTAGTGAGTTTCAGTTGTCGGGCGATAGCGCGTGCAGTGGCACCGTGATCGCCGGTAATCATCTTCACCCGAATCCCCGCCCTGTGACAGACCTTTACCGCCTCAATCGCTTCCTCACGCGGCGGATCGATGAAGCCGAACATGCCTAGCATAGTCAGGCCATTTTCAACGTTGCTAAACTTTAGATCTATCTGGTCATGGCTTACCGGCTTGACGGCAATGGCCAACACTCGTTGACCCTGCTGTGCCATTTCTTCAATATGGGTCAACCAGTAATCTCTATCCAGAGGTTTATCACCTTCAAGCATTCTCTGGTGAGCACACATTTCCAACACACGTTCAGGAGCCCCTTTGAGAAAAACGAAGGCATCACCGGTGTGGCTGTGATGAAGCGTCGCCATAAAACGATGCTCGGATTCAAAGGGGATCAGGTCGGTACGCGGGTATTGTTTTGCTTCAGCCTCATAATCCAGCCCGGCCTTTAAGCCTGCTATCAGCAACGCTCCCTCCATCGGGTCACCGTGGACTAGCCATTCCCTGCCTTTCTGTTCCAGTGATGCATCATTGCAAAGCAATGCAGCCCGAATCACCTCTAGCAGTAGCGGCTTCTCCTCTGGAAGGATTTCCCTGTTTGACAGCGAAATCGTACCGTGGATATCGTAGCCCGTGCCACCTAACTCAAAGTTGTTGGCTGCAGTAGCAATCCTACGCACAGTCATTTCATTGCGGGTCAGGGTGCCGGTTTTGTCCGAACAAATCACCGTTACCGCCCCCAATGTCTCGACGGCAGGTAACCGACGAATAATCGCATTACGCCGAGCCATGCGCTGCACACCAATAGCCAGCGTGATGGTCATAATTGCGGGTAATCCCTCGGGAATCGCGGCCACCGCCAGGCTCACCGCGGCAAGAAACATATCAGCCACTGCATAATCTCGAACTAACGAACCGAATGCGAGGGTAATAGCTGCAATTCCCAGAATGGCGACCGTTAGCCAGTGACCAAACTGGGCTATTTGGCGCAGCAGCGGGGTCGTCACTGACTCCACTTCCGAGACCAGGGTGCTGATGCGGCCAATCTCGGTTTGTACACCGGTCGCAATTACCACACCACTACTCTGGCCATGGGTAACCAGAGTGCCCGAATAAGCCATACAACGGCGGTCTCCGATTACGGTCTCCTGTGCGACAGGATCGGTGATCTTTTCTACCGCCATCGATTCACCGGTGAGTACCGCCTCCTGAATTTGAAGGCCTTTGACACGAAACAGGCGCAAATCTGCCGGCACCTTATCACCTGATTGCAATAACACGATATCACCAGGCACCAGGTCTTCAGCCCCGACCGTCGTTTGTCGGCCATCACGCATAACCATTGCATTCGGAGAAAGCATCTGGCGGATTGCTCTCAAGGCATTTTCGGCCTTGCCTTCCTGCACGAATCCGATCAGTGCATTGAGTACAACTACACCCAGAATCACACTGGCATCCACCCAATGCCCCAGCATGGCTGTAACAGCGCTCGCAGCAATCAATACATAGATAAGTACGTTATGGAACTGGTAGAGAAACCGTAGCAGTGGGCCACGTGTCCTCGACTCTGGTAGCCGGTTCGGCCCATGAATCGAAAGTCTGTTATTGGCTTCTTCTATTGATAGTCCGCCTGCATCCGTTTCGAGTAACTCGAATACAGTATTTACGCTTTCGGCATGCCAACTGTCAGGTCTCGAAACCTTCTTATCTGATTGAGCTTCCGAATTTCCGAACATGTTAATGGCAGCTTAAAAACATTTTGGGAGACATGACATCAGCCAGTAATCAGTGTACCCACACCTTCATCTGAGAACACTTCTAACAACAGTGCATGCTCTACCCTGCCATCAATGATGTGCGCTGACTTTACACCAGATTTAACAGCATCCAACGCGCACCCAACCTTGGGCAGCATTCCACCATGTATCGCAGCAGACTTCACCATCTGGTCTACTTGAGCAGCACTGAGACCGGTCATAACATCCCCCTTCTCATCAAGTACACCTGCAGTGTTTGTCATCAATACCAGCTTTTCGGCCATTAATGTGCGAGCGAGTGTGCCAGCAACGATATCTGCATTGATATTGTAGGTCTGCCCGTGTTCATCAACACCAATAGGGGCAATGACAGGAATAAATTCACCTGACTCCAGCAACTTTACTATTTCCGGGTCAACGCTTTCCACTTCACCGACATGGCCAATATCGATAATTTCCGGTGCATCGAGTGCTGGGTCATCGTCGTTTTCAAGTACCATCTTGCGTGCATGTATTAAACCGCCGTCTTTGCCGGACAGACCCACGGCCTTGCCGCCGTGACGATTCAGCAGGGTTACGATTTCCTTGTTGACCAGACCACCCAGCACCATCTCAACCACATCCATGGTCTCACGGTCGGTGACTCTCATACCTTTAACGAACTGGCTTTCCTTGCCAATCTTTTCCAGCAGCTGATTAATCTGCGGTCCACCGCCATGCACAATGACCGGGTTAATGCCTACCAGTTTCATCAGCACGATGTCACGCGCAAAGCCTTCTTTCAGACTTTCGTCCACCATAGCATTTCCGCCATACTTGACGACGATAGTCTTCTTCCGAAAACGCTTTAGATATGGCAGGGCTTCAGCAAGTATGCCGGCTCTTTGCTGTGCTGATATATTAGATACGCTCATATTGCTTTCCAGGTGCTTGTTCCAGCTTTCGATTGTATTCGACTTGCTGACGAATTGCATAGACTTGTTACACAGATTACAGACAAAAAAATAGCTGCCATATGGCAGCTAAAGTGGAATGGACATTACGATTTTTTCTAATTCACATCGATAGAAATCTTCTTCGGTTTGACTTCCTCTACTTTTGGAAGCGCAAGTTCTAGAATTCCATCTTTGTAGTTTGCTTTGACCTGGCTTTCATCTACATCATTACCAAGGCGAATACTTCGGACGTATTTACCATATCGGCGTTCCTGACGAATAACACGGCCATCTTCCTTCTCTTCATTTTCATACCGGGTCTCGGCATTAATCGTCAGCACACCATCATGCACGGTGACATCAACGTCTTCCTTCTTTACCCCGGGTATCTCTGCCCTGACTGTATAACTATTGTCATTTTCATGCAGATCAATGGCTGGAATCAGGCTGCCGCCAGTTATATCACCAGGCCTCACAGTGTACGGTCTGAAAAAACCTTCAAACACATCATCAAGGTTATTATTAAATAGCTCCCAACCGACTTCACGACCAGGCTGTTGTACGATATTAGACATATCACATCTCCTTTATAACAGTTAACTACAATAAATACTCAACTATACTGCAGGTCTTTTTAAAGACATGTGCAGTTGTTCTGATCGATATATGTGCATGGGTTTTTAATTTTCAAGGGCAGGAGATTTTTGTATTTATTCTTTTTGTTTTTGTGCTGAAACGTAACTGAGTTTTCGCCCTTCATGGGTGAGTGTTAACGGGGTTACGAGTCCATCATCAAGATCAAAAGAAAAATACAGCGGCGTATGGTATGAGTTGGACCCGCAGCCAACAGCAGTCTTTTTTTTACTACCTGAAAGAAACTCAAAAAAAGCCAATCGAAAGATTTCACGCAAGTGCTGCATCGACCAGTTGAGCCGACAGCCAATATCAGTCAAATGGTGCAAAAACAAAAAACGCCTCTAAAGGCGGTTCATACTCATACCATACTTTCTAGTTTTGTAAGGATAGGTAACTTCAGACGACCTCAACAATTCCATCGAGTGTGAGGCTGAGTATGAAAGCAGGACCAACTCCTGTATTAGCAGTGAAAGTAAAGGTAACATCATACACCTTGTCAGGATTAATCGCTGCACCACTTGTACGTGTAACTCGTCTAGTGTATGTAGCTGGAGGCCTGAAGCTTTCTGCAGCTAGACCAGCCCAGTTGTCTCCCCGCCCAAAAAAAAACGTACCACCATAAACAGCTGGGGCTGTCCGCACAATTATGGCAGCATCTTCGTTAACGATAAGACTGTTGTTGAATGCAGCGACAGAACAAATTGAGTCACCATTGAAGGTTATCCATACTGAATCTAATCTACTGCTGAGTTCGTTTGTTGATGCTGACTGACCAATGCATGAGAATGGATTAGGTGCGGTTGATGCCTGTGCATGCGCTGGCAGCATAACACTATCGACTACAGGGCGACTCCAAGACTCTGGCAGGGACTTTCCAACTACGATTGCACCGCCACCAGTGGAAATGGATTTCAGTAATCTACGGCGACTTTCGCTGGATTTCTTATCTGTCATGACTGTCTCCCTGTTTGCTGGCGCGTGAAGATACTACAGACAGGCTATATCCGCCACTTCTGTGGGTTCTCAATGTCACCTTCGGGTCGACAATCAGGTTTAATAAAAGGACTGCTTACGAGACATTGGTCATGAGTCTTTGGCCTCTCCATCCCTTTTTTTGGTTGTCGAGCACTGGAAGGCTGTGTCGAAGGTTGGAGGCCATGAATGGCCTTCATAAATAAACCCATTCAGGAAGAACGGAAACAACCCTCAGGTTGTGCTACTAACAGCCTCATCATCAGGTTCGATGCCTTCTCTCTCCTCATGCAATCTTTTCGCTACTGATACACGATAGGGGCAATTTTTTGTGTTATCACATCTATCACATTCAAGGTCTGTCCAGGCATAGGCAAGAGCAAATGTAAGGCGTGAAAAATAATGCTCCTCTGCCATTGGTCCGGCTGCATCTGTCCTGTAAATGGTTTGCATAAACTGGCGCTTCATTTTGGCAACCAGGAATGATACACCTGCCTTTTCCAGTCTCTCACGTAGTTGTGAAAGCACCATCTGCCCGGTTGAATCCAGCATGTTTATACCTTCAGCATCCAGGATAATAAATTTAGCATCGGGGTGATCTGCAAATACTCTCAAGACCTCGGTTTCGAAGAATCCTGCATTGGCATAATACAGCGACATATCAAACCGAATAACAACAATTTGTTTACAGGAATCTAGCTCAGGGTGGATTTTTAAATCACGAAACGTGCCATCGTGGTAGCGAGCAACCTTCGCAAAACGTGGACGCATGGTTCGGTAAATGAAAAACGCCATCGACAACAGCACACCAACCTCTATTCCTTTATCCAGATGTGGTGCCATGATAAGCGTCAATGCAAATGTTACAACAGCAACGATGCCGTCATGTTTCTCGGCTTTCCATGCATGTTTTATGGGGCCGATCTTGATAAGCCCCAGCACCGCCATAATGATGACAGAGGCAAGAGTTGCCTGCGGCAAATGATAAAGAAGAGGCGTTAAAAACAGAAGCGTGATACCAACCACAATCCCGGTAACGATTGAGCTGAATCCTGTGCGTGCCCCGGCATTTATATTTACCGCAGAGCGTGAAAAGGAACCGGAAACTGGATAGCCGCTGAACAAGCCGGAAGTTATGTTTGACAGCCCCTGTCCTACCAGTTCCTGGTTAGCATCGAGACGGTCACGGGTACGCGCAGCCATCGCCTTGGCAATTGATATTGCTTCCATAAAACCAACCAGCGCAATCACAACGGCAGACGATGCCAGCTGAGTAATAACATCTAAATTAAATTCTGGTAAAGATACACCCGGCAATCCCTTGGGTATGTCACCTACGATCGCCCCACCGAGGTCTGCAAACCCGATAAGCTTGGATATGACAGTTGTCACTACCACGGCGATCAAAACAACGGGTAATGTTGGGCGCCATTTCTTTACACCAATCATTATGGCCAGTGATAAAACTGTGAAAAAGAGAGTAGGCCAGTGGGTATCAGTCATCGCAGCCTGAAGCATATAATAGACAGTTTCGTAATGGTGCTCTGCCTTCTCGACAGTGACACCAAAAAGTTTGCCGAGCTGAGAAGTGCCGATGATAATAGCGCCTGCTGCAGTGAAACCGACGACGACCGGGTGAGACAAAAAGTCCACCAGGACCCCCAGGCGAAACAAGCCAAGTGATAACTGAAACACACCGACCATTATGGCTAACAATGTTGCATAAACCAGAAACCCCTCACTGCCCAGGGCTGCTATTGGCTCAAGTGAAGCGGCTGTCATTAATGAAACAACAGCAACAGGCCCGGTAGCTAGCTGGCGTGAGGAACCAAAAATTGCCGCCACCATCGGTGGCAGGAAGGAAGCATAAAGACCATAGTACGGCGGCAAACCAGCTAATTGCGCATACGCCATCGACTGGGGTACCAACACCAGAGCAACCGTAATCCCGGCAAGAACATCAATCTTCAGCGTTTCAAAATTTCGCAGCTCACCAATCTGATTAATAGTCGGGATTAGCATATAGCGGAGTTGAGAGAAGATTTCTTTTGCTGTCATGTTGTTTCCATAAAACGAATTGATTTTTTGCGCGCCCTATATCCGATTGAATTGCCTGACCACCTTTTGCTCAATCTAACAGCGCAGTATAACAGAAATACCCTTACTTTTCATCAGCAAGTCTGGTTTTCATTCTTTCCTGTGCTGGCGCACGATTGAGAGATTCACTCCTGACAGGCAGGATTTTCTTTATTCTTTTGCTCGGATTAAGCAAAGGAATGAGAATGGAAAGAATTCATCAGGAAAGGACCAATAATTACAGAATATATCGAGCTAAGTCCTCGTTTTCAACCAGTTCCCCAACATGCTCATCCACGTATGCCGCATCAATGACAGCAGATTCACCTGCCTTGTCCGCTGCTTCAAATGAAACAACGTCGAGCAGTGCCTCCATCAGAGTATGCAAGCGGCGAGCACCTATATTCTCGGTTCTTTCATTAACTTCAAAGGCAACTTCTGCAATACGCTTTACTCCATCTTCTGAAAATGACAGATCGAATTCTTCAGTTTGCAGCAAAGCTGAATACTGTTCGGTCAGTGATGCATCAGGTTCTGTCAGAATTCTTGAAAAATCATCGGCACTTAAGGCATCTAGTTCAACGCGAATAGGTAACCTTCCCTGCAGTTCGGGGATAAGATCCGAAGGCTTAACCAGGTGGAAAGCACCTGATGCAATGAACAGGATATGGTCTGTTTTTACCATGCCATATTTTGTGGATACGGTAGAACCCTCGACAAGTGGCAGCAGGTCACGCTGCACCCCTTCGCGTGAGACATCCGCGCCACTGGTTTCACTGCGTCCGACTACTTTGTCTATTTCGTCAAGAAATACAATGCCATTTTGTTCTACCAGATCAACAGCATTTATCTTGATGTCGTCTTCATTGATCATGCTGGCTGCTTCCTCTTCAGTCAGCAGCCTCAGCGCTTCCTTTACTTTTACTTTGCGTTTATTGGTGTTTTTATTGCCCATGTTCTGAAACATACCCTGGATCTGGCTGGTCAGTTCTTCCATACCCTGTGGGCCGAGTATTTCTACTCCCTGAGTTAGTGCGCTTACCTCAATTTCTATCTCTTTATCATCGAGTTTTCCTTCGCGCAATTTCTTGCGAAATACCTGGCGCGCAGCACTATCATCCTTTTTCTCTGTATCTTCAAATCCAACTTCACGTACGGGTGGTATCAGGATATCGAGTATCCTTTCTTCCGCCGCATCCTCAGCCCTGGGCTTCAGCTTATCTAACTGCTGTTCACGTAACATTTTGACCGCCATGTCGACCAGATCGCGAATGATTGAGTCCACTTCTCTTCCAACATAACCAACCTCAGTAAACTTGGTGGCCTCTACCTTTATGAAAGGGGCATTCGCCAATCGTGCAAGACGCCTGGCAATTTCCGTCTTGCCAACTCCGGTAGGACCGATCATTAGAATATTTTTCGGTGTGATTTCAGTCCTCAGGTCTGTGTCGCTGACTTGAGAACGACGCCAGCGATTTCGAAGAGCAATCGCAACGGCACGCTTGGCTGAGGCCTGACCGATAATATGTTTGTCCAGTTCATGGACGATTTCACGCGGAGTCATACTGGACATATCAGGGCACCTCTATTAATTCTATTAATAATGGATAGATCAGATTGCATTCAGGATTGTTCATATCTAGGCAAGGATCGCACGCAAACACTAGCTATTGCGAAGATTCTTAACGCAGAGATGGACGATTATGGAGGTGTGATGATTATTCATGGATTATTAGAGATACCCTTTAGTATTCCAGAGTTTCTATTGTTAGATTTGAATTTGTGTAAATGCAGATGTCAGAAGCAATACCCAGGCTTTTCTCAACGATTGTCTTTGCATCCAGTTCTGTATTGTCCGCAAGAGCGAGGGCTGCAGATTTTGCGAAGTCTCCACCTGAACCAATTGCCATGATGCCCTGCTCAGGCTCAATGACGTCGCCATTACCTGAGATGATTAGCGAAGCATCTTTATCTGCCACGGCAAGCAATGCCTCAAGACGGCGTAACATACGGTCTGTACGCCAGTCTTTTGCCAGCTCAACGGCCGCACGTACAAGGTGCCCCTGATGTTTCTCGAGCTTGCCTTCGAACCGTTCAAACAAGGTAAAGGCGTCGGCAGTACCACCTGCAAAACCTGCGATCACCTGTTCTCTGTACAGGCGTCGGACCTTCCTGGCGTTTCCTTTCATTACAGTGTTACCCAGTGAGACCTGGCCGTCACCGCCGATAACGACTGTATTGCCTCGTCGGACAGAAAGTATGGTTGTACCACGATATTGCTGCATGGGATGATCCGCTATACTGGAGTGGGTGTTTAACAGTCTTATATGGAGATTACTTCACTATTTTCAAGCCAGGTTTTTCCTGTTTCTTTGCGGCATGCTTTACAACAGGATTTACCTCAGTATTATCAGCATCAGGATCCGGCGTGCCATCCTCTTCAGGAAAGAAAATACCCTGTCCGTTTTCCCTGGCATAAATTGCCAGCACGGCACTCACCGGCACCTCTATATTCATCGACTGGCCGGAGAAACGGGCGCTGAACAGTATCCATTCATTGCCCAGTTCTATTCCCTGAACAGCAGAAGGACTGATGTTCAGAACTATCTGGCCATCATTGATAAATTGTGTGGGAACAACCACTCCCTCTCCGAGAGCATTAACCAGTATATGTGGAGTCAGGTCGTTTTCACAGGCCCATTCGTTGATTGCCCGAATAAGATACGGTCGGGTAGTCATCATGCCAGTTAGATCAGGCTGACTTTTTCTGACGCAGGCCCCGTTCAATTTCACTCAGGCTTTGCTGGAAAGCACGGCGACTGAACAGACGATGAGCGTATTCACTAACCGATTTTGCCTGCGGTGGCAACTCTACACCACAACTGGGTAAACGCCACAGCAGTGCTGCCATATAGCAGTCTACAAGGCTGAAATCCTCACCAAGCAAATACGGTTGTACGGCAAATACAGGAGAAAGGGCGGTCAGACCATCACGGATGGCCTTGCGGGCTTCGGTAGCTTTTTTAGCATCTTTTCCTATGCAAACCGGCAACAGACGGGTCCAGTCACGGTAGATACGCCTCACCATCAATCGCGCACGGGCTCGGCTGACAGGATCTACCGGCATCAACGGGGGATGTGGCAGGCGCTCGTCCAGATATTCATTTATTAATGTGGAGCTGTATAACACCAGCTCTCTATCAATAAGGGTAGGTGTTTCATTGTAAGGATTGAGGTCGGCCAAGATATCTGATACTTCACTTGAATCTACATACTCAATTTTGCAATCAACGTCTTTTTCAAACAACACAATACGAGAAGCATGACTGTAGGGACAGTCATAGCCTGAGTAAAGTGTCATGATCGGCTTTCTTGCTGGTGAAGACATGTTCATATTCATAATCCTGTGTAGTAGATCCAGGGAAAATCTGATTAATTATGCAGTTAAAGGTATACCACCTGAAACTCACACGGGGGCTTACCGCCCCCGTGCTGGAATTCAGCTATTAACTGAATCAGTGTACATCTTTCCAGTATTCCTTTTTCAACAAATAGGCAAAAACAAAGAAAATTGCCAGAAAAATAAGAACATAGACACCCAGCTTATATCTTACCATCTGTGCAGGTTCGGCCAGATAAACCAGAAAGTTGGTTAAATCTCGCGCAGCCGCATCAAACTCTTCTTCATTTAAAGAACCCGGTTTGACCATATCATAACGCTCAAACACTTCCTTACCGTGTTCGTCCTTCTTGAATATGGCGTGACGGGCACCCTGCAGGTTGTACAGAACGTGTGGCATGGCTACCTTCTCAAACAGGACGTTGTTCCAGCCTGATGGAGATTTATCATCGAGATAGAAGCTGCGCATGTAAGTGTAGACCCATTCAGGACCACGCGAACGTGCAATCAGAGATAAGTCAGGCGGTGTCTTGCCAAACCACTTCTTGGCATCTTTGGCCGGCATGGTAGTTTTCATCAGCCCACCAATTCTGTCAGCCGTAAACATCATGTTCTTTTCTACTATTTCTTCAGGAATCTGCAGATCCGCTGCCATGCGGTTATAGCGCATAAAGGCTGCACTGTGGCAGGACAGGCAGTAATTAACAAACAGACCCGCACCTCTTTGCAGTGACGCGGTATCGCTCATATCTATATCGACTTCATCCAGATGTGCTCCACCAGATGCAAATGCTGGCATGCTTACCAGAGTAAGCAGCAGGAATAGCTTTTTCATTATGTTAACCTCTCTGGGACTGGCTTAGTGCTATCCAGGCTTGTGTATATAGGCATCAGCAGGAAGAAAGCGAAATAAAGGAGCATGCCGATCTGTGCAAGCAAAAGATTAATACCTTCAGCAGGCTGGGTGCCGAGCCAGCCCAGCATCAGGAAGGCAGCGATGAAGATAGCCAGTGCTGCTTTAAATATCCCGCCACGGTAACGGATCGATTTTACAGGCGATCTATCCAGCCAGGGCAGGAAGAACAGAATCACCAGAGAGGCACCCATGGCGATAACACCCCACAGTTTCGCCCCACCCGGCAACCATTCCCAGGTCACCGCACGCAGGATTGAATAATACGGTGTGAAATACCACAGCGGAACAATGTGTGCCGGCGTGGAAACCGGATCTGCCGGGGTGAAATTGTCCGCCTCGAGGAACCAGCCACCTAACTCAGGCGCAAAGAATATAATCGCCGAGAACACCATCAGGAAGACAATAACACCAACTATATCTTTAACAGTGTAATAAGGGTGGAAAGGAATACCATCTAACGGAATACCTTTTTCATCCTTGGTTTTCTTTATTTCTATGCCGTCAGGGTTATTCGAACCCACTTTGTGCAGTGCAACAATGTGCAGGAACACCAGAATTATAAGGACCAGGGGAACTGCGGCTACATGGAAAGCGAAGAAACGGTTCAGCGTAGCATCAGAAATCACATAATCACCGCGCAGCCATTCGACCAGGCCATCGCCAACATAGGGAATCGCACCGAACAGTGAAATAATAACCTGGGCACCCCAGAAGGACATATTGCCCCATGGCAGCAGGTAACCCATGAAGGATTCCGCCATCAGTGCAATGAAGATTACCATACCGAATATCCAGATCAGTTCACGTGGGCCACGGTAGGAACCGTAGATCAATGCTCTGAACATATGCAGATAAACCACGATGAAAAACATTGATGCACCGATAGCATGCATATAACGCATCAGCCAGCCCCACGGTACATCACGCATAATGTATTCGACAGAAGCAAAAGCCAGTTGTGTATCCGGTTTGTAATGCATAGTCAGAAAAATGCCGGTAATAATCTGCATTACCAGCATCAATATGGCCAGTGATCCGAAGAAATACCAGAAGTTGAAATTCTTTGGCGCATAATACTTCGCCATGTGTTCTTCCCACACCTGTGTCAGCGGGAAGCGATCATCAATCCAGGACATTAACTTTTCCATTAGACTTTAGCCTCCTCAGGACTTTCACCAACCACGATCACAGTATCACTCAAAAACCGGAAAGGCGGCACGGGTAAATTAGTTGGTGCAGGTACGTTTTTGTAAACACGTCCTGCCATATCAAATTTGGAGCCATGACAGGGACAGAAATAACCGCCTGGCCAGTCACCGCCCATGTCCGAAGCTGGGCCGATAGCAAATTTCTCCAGTGGCACACAACCGAGATGTGTACAAAGGCCAACCATAACCGATATATTTGGGTGTTTTTCCTGAGCACGAAAGGGGTTTTTTGTGTAAGCAGGCTGCTGTGATTCGATATTTGATTCCGGATCAGAAAGTAAGTCAGATATCGTGCCAAGCTTCTCCATCATTGCATCGGAGCGTTTAACGATCCACACCGGCTTACCCTGCCACTCAACAGTGAGCAATACCCCCTCGTCCAGTTTACTAAAATCAACTTCAACCGGCGCTCCTGCAGCTTTTGCTCTGGCGCTTGGGGTCATACTTAGGATAAATGGGGTTACTGCGAAACCGACCCCGACAGCACCTACGGCTGATGTGGCCAGAGTCAACATACGTCGCCTGCCTTTATTTACATTCTGATCACTCATGAATTTCCCTCAAATCGAACCTGCTTAGCAGGACAAACTGACATCATTGAATTTTTCTTTTACTAAATGGCACAAAAAATGACCGCCCAGGCCACATATTTCTTCACCAAACTTAAAAAGCCCGCGGATTATAGCAAAAACCACAGGCACTTTGTGAGCAAAATTATTATGCACATATTAGTATGTACTGATATTCTATCACGGCACTGCCAATTTTCAAGGCGTACAGTGTATTATAGTCCTTGAAAAGATTGAGGTTCTTGCCTTCATCCCAAAGTTTATCTTTTTCTGTTGATATAGGAACACCCATGCAAACATTCGCCAAAACCCTTGCAGTTGCCCTGTTTGTGACCGCTCTTTTTGTATACTTTTTCACCAGCTTTAGCTCGTTAATGACTCAGCAAGACAGTAATCAGCTTTTTGTGCAAAGTGCTGAGGCAAAACGCCCTGCACTTTCCGGCCCTGTATCCTACTCATCAGCGGTCAAGGCCGCCTCCCCTGCTGTAGTTAACATCAATACAGAAAAAGTTGTTACCGTTCGCAGTCACCCCTATTTCAAAGATCCCGTGTTCAAACAAATGTTTGGTAAATTGTTAGTCGACGGTTCCCCGGCACGCAAGCGCATCGAAAACAGTCTGGGTTCCGGTGTGATTATCAATCCGGAGGGCTATGTATTGACCAACAACCATGTCATACAGGGTGCCGACACAATCCATGTCTCTCTAAAAGATGGCCGCAGCAGTACAGCTAAAGTCATTGGTACTGATCCGGAAACAGATATTGCCCTGCTTAAGATCGATCTCGATAATTTGCCAGTAATTACTATCGGTGATTCTGAACAACTGGAAATTGGTGATGTGGTACTGGCCATAGGCAATCCGTTTGGTGTCGGCCAGACCGTGACGATGGGTATAGTCAGTGCAACAAGGCGCACCCAACTTGGCATCAACACGTTCGAAAACTTTATCCAGACCGATGCCGCCATCAACCCCGGCAACTCCGGTGGTGCTCTGGTCGATGCTTACGGCAGGCTGATAGGAATCAATACCGCATTATTCTCACATAGCGGCGGGTCACAGGGGGTAGGCTTCGCAATCCCCAGCAAGATGGCCAAAAATATCATGGCGCAACTAATAAAATACGGTCACGCAGTGCGTGGCTGGCTGGGCTTCGAAGGTCACGCATTGACCCCGAAACTGGCAGAATCCCTGCAGTTAGAAACCACTGAAGGTATCATCATTACCGCAATCGTCCGTAACGGACCCGCTCACAAAGCAGGACTGGAGCCGGGGGATATTATTACCGGCATTGACGATAAAAACATCAAAAACGGCCAGGACGCACTGGCCGTCATTACAGCAAAACAACCCGGAGAAAAAGTAACCCTGCTTATCAAAAGAGATGGCAGGCAGTATTCTGTTACTGCCACCACCATTGCCAGACCCCCGCAGGCGATTAGTGAGGTGAAGGAGTAGAAAAAGGAGTTTTTACGATTAAGGACAAAGGACAACAATACATAGTGACCGGTTTTTCTTTCGTCTTTCGTCTTAAAACATAAAACTACCCCAATATCGCCCGAATCTGATCTAGAGCGGCATTGCCCTGTGACATTTTTTCTTCGTTGCTGACTTTTCTGTCTGGTGTCTGCCAGTCCAGATCATCTTCGGGTAATTCCTCGAGAAAACGACTGGGGTCACAGTCCAGGGTTTCACCATAGCGTTGTCTGACACGGGCAAAGCTTAAGGTCAGCCCACGCTGGGCACGTGTGATGGCGACGTAAAACAAACGGCGTTCTTCCTCGATGTTATCTTCATCTATACTGCTTCGATGCGGCAGCAGGCCCTCTTCCATGCCGACAACATACACATTTGGGAACTCAAGTCCCTTAGCTGCATGAATGGTCATCAGAGACACTTCATCACCGTCCTGCTCATCATTATTACGGTCCAGTATTCCGCGTAGTACCAGGTTCGCAACGCAGTCAGAAAGTGTTTTCTCCTCTGCTTCATCACCATCATCTACCGTTAACCAGTCAAGCAACTCTCTGATGTTCTTCAAACGCCGATCAGCCTGCGCTTCGTCTTCGGCATTACTGCGTACCCAGTCGGGATACGAGACCTGATCCAATAGCTGCTGGATCGATAATTTCATGTCTGACGAAGTGATATCCTCTGCTGTCGACACGATCCAATGGCTAAATTGCCGTAATGACGCAAGCTGAGCTCCTGCAATACGGCTGTCCAGTGCCAGGTGAGAAGTCGCTGCAAACAGGCTGATGTCCTTTTCTGTTGCATACTTTCCCAATTTTTCCAGGGTACCCGGTCCAATCCCACGGCGAGGGGTATTCACGATTCTCAGGAAGGCACTGTCGTCATCGTGGTTAGCGACAAGGCGCAGGTAGGCCATCACATCTTTGACTTCCGTACGGTCAAAAAATGACAGGCCGCCACTGACAAAATAAGGGATACGCTGTTCGCGTAAAATCTTTTCGAACACCCGCGCCTGGTGGTTGCCGCGATAAAGGACAGCATAGTCACCATAATTAAGGCCTTTCTGAAAACGATGCTGCATTATTGAAGCAACGACTTTTTCCGCTTCGTGCTGCTCGTTTTTTGCTTCCAGTATCAGAATCGGGTCACCATAACCCAGTTCGCTCCAGAGTGCTTTTTTAAAACTATGCGGGTTGTTGTCGATGACCTTGTTAGCAGCTTTCAGTATGCGCCCCATGGAACGGTAATTCTGCTCCAGCTTGATCACGCTCAGATTGTGAAAATCCGTTGATAACTGGGACAGATTTTCCGCATCGGCACCTCGCCAGGCATAAATAGATTGATCATCATCACCAACAACCGTCAGATTCCCTCGCGCACCGACCAGCATTTTCACCAGCTCATACTGTGCAGTATTGGTATCCTGGTACTCGTCAACCAGCAAATAGTTGATTTGCTGGCGCCATCGATCCAGTATCTCCGGGTTATTTTTCATCAACACACCGGGTTTGCTGATAAGGTCATCCAGATCTAAGGCATTACAGGCATGCAGCTGGCGCTCATAGGCGGGGTATATGCGGGCTGCTGCCAGGCTGACCGGGTCATCTTCTGCCATCACACTAGAAACTTCATGCGGCAATAGAAAAGCATTTTTCCAGCTCGAGATCCTGCCCAGTACATGTTCGGGAAACTTGTTGTCTGATGTTAGTTCAGAGCGCATCAACTCGCGAAGTATGACCAGTGCATCACTTTGATCAATGATTGAAAAACCGGTCTTGTAATCCAGTGCGGCGTATTCCTTGCGCAGGATATTCAGGCCAAGAGTATGGAAAGTTGAAATGGTCAGACCACGTGAACTGGCACCTGAAAGCAGCCCTTTTACACGTGAGCGCATTTCTTTTGCTGCTTTATTTGTAAATGTTACAGCTGTTATTTTACGCGGCTGCATACCGCGTTCACGAATCAGCCAGGCGATTTTGCTGGTAATGACGCCGGTCTTACCGCTACCGGCACCGGCAAGCACCAGCAACGGACTGGAGACATGACGGACAGCTTCACGCTGTTGAGGGTTCAGTTTGGATAACACAAGTTACGTTAAGTGGACGGTTAAAAAGAACAGAGCGTATTGTACGACCTCCTGGCAGGAGTAACAGCCCTTACTTTCGGGATATGGTATTCTCACATTTTTTATTTCTAACCAAAAGGAAAAATGAAATGTCAGAAAAAATAACAGATTCTGGTCTCAAATATGATGATATCGCTGAAGGCGATGGCGATATGGCAGAAGCAGGTCAAATGGTCACCGTTCACTATACAGGCTGGCTAACTAACGGCAATAAGTTCGATTCCAGCAAGGACCGGAACGACCCATTCAAGTTCAAGCTAGGTGCGGGGAATGTAATACGTGGCTGGGACGAAGGCGTTGCCGGCATGAAAATCGGTGGCACGCGTAAACTGACCATCCCCGCCAATCTCGGTTACGGCGCCCAGGGAGCCGGCGGCGTTATCCCACCGAATGCGACCCTGGTTTTTGAAGTGGAACTGCTGGGAATTAACTAATACTGTTTTAAGGGCACTTCTATTAATTCTGGATAGATCAGATTGTATTCAAAATCGTTCATATCAAGGCAAGGATCGTACGCAATAGCTGGCTATTGCGAAGATTCTTAACGCAGAAAGGGACCATTTGGGATGGAAGATGAATATTCACGGATTAATAGAGGTGCCCTTAAGTGTTACGAATTACGTGTTACGTAAAACCATTGCTGTCCCACAAAGAAATGTCAATCGATGAGTAAGTGTTGATAGTGCTGCTTTCACGGAAGCTTAAAGGCTTTGGAGACATGAAAAACAGCCCTCCCAAACCTGAAGAACAAAAAGAGTTCTCTCGCGGGGGGCGCAGGG
>JBLYYR010000282.1:0-7660 GCA_048550195.1 Arenicellales bacterium | reverse complement strand
AGGGCTTTATCAAAATCAAATGATTGGGACATGAGTCACTCCTTAGTGCTTTCGCATTGAGTTTAATGGAATGACACAGAATATTGAACACTACCTGGCAGGCACGCCCTCGCGGCGAATGAATACTTAATCCCGAGTCCTTAGTCCTTCATCTTTTTTCTGCTTCTCAGAAACTCCTGCTGCTGCACACTGGTTCTTATCGTCACGCATTGTCCGTTTCGGTACAGTCGCTGGTATGTAACGGGTTGCTGCTGTTCGCCGCACTGCTCGTATCGATAGCCAATGACATAGCCGTCAGGGTGTGATTTCATCCATTGCTGCTCGGTGGAATCGTAAACCACGTTAAATGGTTTCTTCAGCTGCCCCACGAAATGGTATTCACCGCGATATTTACCGTTATGGGCGATGTTATAACCCTGCTCCTGCAAGTGAGCTATCTCTGCGGCTATCGGTTTTAAATCGTAGCCCATTGAGGCAGGAAGAAAGAGAGTGATGTGTGCAATCACTACCAGGAACACCGTCTGCAGGCTGATCATTCTTACTCTATTTACCTGTGTACCTCTAACAAAAACCTGTCCTGCTATAGCGAGCAGGGCTAATGGAATGCCTGCAAACATGCTGACGCTGAAAAGCCAATACGGTGACTCTGAGGGGGTAAATACAAACGGCAGGCTGCCGATTATTGCTGTCACAACAAGATAAAGAATAGTCAGCGGCCACATCTCCCAGCTGGCACCCTGCTCTTTTCTGCTTGTCAGCAGACTGGATATATAGAGCGCTGCAGCAGGCAGTACCGGCAGCAGGTAATGAACCTTCTTGCCGCTGATCATGGTGAACAGCAGCAGCACTGGAATGATCCAGGCGATGCAATAGCGCCTGCCATAGTCTATTTTTCCTACACTGGCAGCACCCTCGACGAATGCCTTCCATATACCGCCCCAATAGGCCCATGGAAACAGGATAAACGGCATGAATGCTATGTAATACCACCACGCCAGCGCATCGTTCGGTGCCTTCAGGACACGCTGGACATTCTGCCCGAACAATAATGACTGTGCGTATTCTTCACCGCCCCTGGCTATCGCAGGGATCACCCAGGCAAGTATGATTGCTATGGCTATTACTAGCGCGACCATGGTACCTGCCAATATCTGCTTCCACGTCACTCTGCCAGTTATATCTACCCAGTATCGGCCCAGCAGGATCAATGGCAGGGTATGAACAAAAATAACTGGCCCCTTGCTAAGCATGCCGAGTCCCCAGGCAAGACCAACCAACAGCCACCATCGATTGCCGTCGCCCGTGCAGGCGTGATAGATGCCGGTAATCGCCAGCAGCACGAAGAATGCCAGCAACATATCGAACATGACCGTAGTGGAAAAAAACGCCCAGAGAGTAAAACCCAGCGCCATAAACGGTGCCATCAGATAAGCACCGCTGTCTGGCCAAAGCTGGCGAGCAAGACGCTGCACCAGCAGCAATGCCCCAAAGGAAAAGAAAAAAGGTATCAAACGCGGCCACCATTCATTGACACCAAACAATGACCAACCAAGGTGGATCAGCCAGAATAACAACGGCGGCTTATGTGAATAGGTCTCGCCGTTCAGGTAAGGCACCAGAAAATCACCCCGCAGCCACATCTCCCACGCGACGGTGGTATAGCGCGTTTCATCGACCGGGATCAGACCCCGGGTCGCCAGCGAGGCGATGGCCAGTATCGTCAGGTAGAGAACTAGCAGCAGGGTGTTGTTTCTGGTTTGAGACATAAGACAGACTAAGGACTAAGGACTAAGGACAGCAATATAATAACCGGTCTTTCATCTTTTATCCTTCAACTTTCATCCGGGGTGCTAGTCCATCGATGCCAGCCACATTCTGAGTCTTAAACCCCAGCCTGTAGTATAGCCCACCTCAACATAACTGATATTGCCTTTTGCATCGATGATGTAGTTGGTCGGCACACCTTTGACATGATAGAGATTAGACAGTTTGCCCAGTCCGTCGACAAACACAGGGAAGCTCAGTCCCCTCTCATCCATTTCCTTCTGGATAGAATTTTTACCGCCTGATTCCATTGCCACGGTAATCACCTGCAGGTCTTTTGCAAGGTCGTCTATCGCACCATCGTTCAGTGCACAGATTTTGCACCAGGTGGCCCAGAAATGAATAAGTACCGGTTTTCCACGCAGGTCTTTCAACTGGAAGGCTGAGCCATCCAGTAAAACGCCCTCAAAGTCGGGTGCCGGCCCTGCTTTGATCGAGCCCTGGGTTAAATAGACACGAATACTCAGAAAAACCACCAGAACGACCAGCACCTGGGTGATGTTGCGCATTAGTGTTTTTTTGCCGGGCGTCATGGGGGGAGGTTAGTTGGGAGTTTAAAGTTGAAAGTTGAAAGTTGAAAGTTGAAAGTTTAAAGGTAAAGGGGAAAGGGGGAAAGGGGGAAAGGAACGTCAACAGATTAAAAGACTAAAGATAAGAAAAAGAGGGCTGTGACTTTGATTTTCCTTTCCTCCTTTCCCCCTTTCCTACTTTCATCATTCATTTTCAGGTTCATTACCCGCGCGCCATTTGATGTTGCAGCCCATGCTGGGCTTTTGTTCAACTGAAATGGGCTGTCCTGCCAGTAAGGCATCTGCGGCAGCACGCAAGTCTACACCGGTTACCGGCACATCGTTACCGGGTCGACTTGCGTCGAACTGACCGCGGTAAACGAGTTTTCTGTCGCCATCATAGAGGAAAAAATCGGGGGTGCAGGCGGCCCGGTATGCGATGGCCGTCTGCTGGCTTTCATCAAATAAATAGGGGAAGGTATAGCCAGCCAGTTTGATTTCTTCCGCCATCATCGCCGGGCTGTCGTCCGGTCGATTGGTTATGTCATTAGCATTGATTCCTACTACAGCCAGGCCTTTCGCCTGATATTCGCTGGCGAAGGAAGATAAGGCCTCGCGCAGATGAATGACAAAGGGACAGTGGTTGCACATGAAGATGACAAGCATGGCCGGGTGTTCGCTGAAATCATTGAGTGTATAGAGCTTACCGGATGGGTCGGGAAGGGAGAAGTCCGGGGCTGATAGTCCCAGTTCGGGCATGTTTGATGGGGTCAATGACATAGATTTACGATTTACGAATTAGGTTTTACGGTTTAAGATCAGAATCGCACACACATGCAGCTATGTTGAAATATTCAGATTTCGGTAATTGTATTTGATTTTCTGAAAAAAACCTAAAATGTAATACGTAAAACCTAGAAGCAAACACCCTTTCCATTATGTCAAAACCCGAAGCTTCCAGCTCCTCCGAAACGCGAGTCGATAAATGGCTCTGGGCTGCGCGCTTCTTCAAGACTCGCAGCCTTGCCGCTGCCGCAGTTAAGGGTGGCAAGGTACGGATCAATGGCGGCCGTGCGAAACCCTCCCGCCAAATTAAAATTATGGATCAGTTGTACATACAACGTGGTGATTTTTCGTTTGATATAATGATTGATTTAATCGCAGAAAAACGTGTTTCAGCGAAACAGGCGCAGCTGCTTTTTACCGAAACCCCGGAAAGTATCCAGCAACGTGAGGAGCTTGCAGAAACGATGCGAATTGAGCGTAAAGCCAGTGCACAGTATGGGGGAAAACCTGATAAACAGGGAAGACGGAACCTTCGGCGTTTACAGGGGAAGGGTTGACGGACCAAATTAGGTTTTACGTTTTACGTCACTGCTGTCCCTTAAACCTTCCATTGTCATTTTGATTCTGAACACGCATCAGGCAAACAGCAGAAATACTCTTTTCTCGCAGGGCCCGCAGAGAACGCAGGGAAAGCAAAAGAAAGAACATTTTGATTTACAAGAAAATAGCGTTTGACCTCCCCGCGTTCCCCGTGAACCCCGTGAGAGAATAGCCTTTGATCTTAGTTTTTGACCTTTAATTCAAAATCAAAACACACTCTCTCACGGAGCCCACGGAGAACACGGGGGAGCCAAAGAAAAGATATTGATTTACAAGAAAAAAGGATTTTTGACTTCCCTGCGACCCCTGCGAACTCCGCGAGAGTATAGATTTTGACGTAAACTCTTTGAAGTTACTTAAAACCTGAATCTAATGCCTTGTGCCGTGAAGGCAAAGGCACTACTGGCCGGTGATGGCCGCGATAATTACATTGAACGTGTCCGCTGAATAGGCGGGTAAGACCAGGATGGAGCCCAGGATTAATGCGCCGAAAAATGTTTTCATACAGTCTTTCATAATGCCTCCGGGTTTGCCTTTGGAACATGAACTACTTTCATTCGCCACACCTCATGCATAACGAACGGCAGGATTATATGATATTTCTCTCTATATTACAATATTATAATATTCCATATCCGTTCAACGCCAGAAAGAGATGAACGGATATTTGAAAAAAGTGTCGTATGTCGTATGTCCTGGGTCTTAGGTCTTAGGTCTTAGGTCTTAGGTCTTAGGTCTTAGGTCTTAGGTCTTAGGTCTTAGGTCTTAGGTCTACAGATTGAAAGCTCGCAGGTATAATAGAAAGGTTTTTGACATACGACATACGACATACGACATACGACATACAACTTGAAACTACTATCGTGAAATACAGCCCCTTACCCAAAGCCATACTTTTCCTTGCAGGCCTCTTACTGCCCGCATCAGCGGTTGCACAGAAGGAGCAACCGCCTGCGCCTGTCGAAGTTGCCACGGCATTGATGATGGAGATTGCACCGGTGATTGAGGTAGCTGGCACTGTTATTAGCCGGGATGATGTGCAGCTTGCAGCAGAAGTTGCCGGCCGGGTTACCGGGATGGCTGAGGTTGGACAATTTTTTGCGAAAGGTGAAGCGGTCGCACAGATCGATGATACACGTTTGCAGCTGCAAAAACGTGAAGCTGAAAGTAAGGTGAAGGCTGCCCGAACCCGGATTGGCTACTTGCGCAAGGAAAGTAAACGCCTGCAGCAAATGGCGAAGAAGCAACACACCAGCCAGACGGTACTGGAGAAAACGATTAGTGACTATGATGTCTCGCTGGCGGATCTTGAGGCTGCTGAGGCGCAGCTTGCGCTGATTGAGGACAATATCGGCAAGACCCGTATTCTCGCCCCCTTTAATGGCTTTGTCACCGAGCGCCATAAAATGTCCGGTGAGCATGTCAAGGTTGCTGAAGAGGTGGTGCATCTGGTGGGTATCGAGAACATTGAGATTGAGGCCAGTGCTCCACTGATGCATGTACGCTATGTGCGGAAAGGCGCAGCCCTGGTTGTTAAAAACCGTGATCAAAAAGCCAATGCAAAGGTAAGCTCTCTGGTCTCTATCGGTACCGGTCAGTCACGGCAGTTCATCATGCGCCTGACTATTAACCAGCAGAATGATCAGCAGGACTGGATCCCGGGCATGGCAGTACGGGTTTCTGTACCGACGCAGGAAAAAGTATCCCGAATAGTTGTACCGCGTGATGCCATGGTCATCCGACGTGATGGTATATATGTTTTTAAGGTCAATGCAGACGACACTGTAGAACGTATCCAGGTAACTACCGGTGCTGCAGCCGAGGGGAATATTGCCGTCACGGGGGAACTCAAGGCCGGGGAAGTCGTAGTTATTCGCGGAAATGAGCGATTGCGTCCGGGGCAGAAGATTAAGGTCACCTCGCTCAATCCATGAATCTTACCCGCATCAGCCTGTCCAATCCGGTAGCGGTCATCGTCGGCATCCTGCTGATTTCGTTGTTTGGCATTATCAGTATTACCCACCTTCCGATACAGCTAATACCCGTTGTAGAGCGGCCTGTCATCAAGATCACCACTAGCTGGCGTGCCGCTGCACCAAAAGAAGTCGAAGCCGAGATCGTTGAGCCACAGGAAGATGTACTTCGTGGTCTACCGGGCATGACAAAGCTGGTCTCTGAGTCTTCACGCGGCAGTGGCAAGCTTACCATCACCTTCAACAGCGACATCGATATGCAACGTGCCCTGCTGGATGTGCTTAGCCGCCTGAACCGCGTACAGCGATATCCCGAGGATGCTTCGGAACCGACACTAAGCCTGGTGGGTGACAATACCCGCCCTATCGCCTGGTTGATCGTCAAACCTCTGCCCGGTAATGATCGACCCATCAATACCTACCAGGACTTTATCGAAGATGTGGCACAAACTCGGCTCGAACGGGTTCCGGGTATCGCCCAGGCCGGAGCCTTTGGCGGGCGCAAGAAAGAGATACGCATCACCTTTGATCCCTATCTTGCAGCCAGTCTGGGTGTTGAACTGCCGGTTGCAGCAAAACTCGCAGGAAGTACTAAAGATGTCTCCGGTGGCACAGCCAATGTAGGCAAACGCCGCTACACTTTGCGCTTTGCCGGTAGTTATTCTGTCGAGGAGTTGCCGGGCATGATCATCGACTGGCGAGATGGCAGTCCGGTACGCCTGTCGGACATTGCAAAGATTGAAAAGCGCTTTAAGGACAAGCAGGGTTTTGTACTGCAAAATGGTGAGCTGGCCATGGCGCTGAATGCCCGCCGTGAACAGAATGTCAATGTGCTGGAAGTCATGGCGGGACTGAAGGAGGCGGTCGAAGAGCTGCGTCAAGGCCCCTTAAAGCGTGCGGGCCTGTCGATACGTCAGGTCTATGATGAGACTATTTATATTGACCGCTCGATCGCGATGCTGGCCACCAATATGGTGCTCGGTGTGATCCTGGCAATCGGTGTACTGTGGTGGTTTCTACGCCGCTTCCGCGCCACCCTGATGGTTGCGCTGGCCATTCCTGTCTCATTATTGCTGACCTTTATAGTGTTATATACCAGTGGTCGAACGCTTAATGTCATCAGTATCGCTGGTCTGGCTTTCGCCGTCGGCATGGTGCTGGATGCCGCCATCGTGGTACTGGAAAATATTGTCAGGCTGCGTGAAAAGGGAATTGATGCCGGCGAAGCGGCCGAACTCGGCACCTCACAGGTTTGGGGTGCTCTGCTGGCCTCAACAGCCACCACCGTAGCGATATTCCTGCCGGTGGTATTTCTTAAAAATGAAGCCGGCCAATTGTTTGCTGATCTGGCTTTGGGCATTGCCGTGGCCGTCATAGGCTCGTTAATCATTGCCGTCACAATATTGCCCACCGCCAGTCGTTACTGGCTGCGTGAGGTGAAAAACAGCAACAAGCATGCACACTGGTGGGATGCCATTACAGCAAAAATCATGTCGCTCACCAATGGCCGCAAGCGCCGGGCAGCCTGGATTACAGGCCTCGTTGTTCTACCTTTACTGATCACAATGCTGAGCATGCCCAGTGCCAGCTATATGCCAAAAGGAAACCGCAACCTGGTATTTGCGTTTATCCTGCCGCCACCCGGCACCAATGCAGAGACCATGGAAAAGGAGATGGGCCGGTTTGTTGCCGACAAAATGGCGCCCTATCTTGATGGTACCGCAGAGCCTGCCTTAAGCGATTATTTCTTTGTCACAGGTCGCCGTGCATTCCTGGGCGCGCGTGCGAAAGATTCCACCCGTACCGGTGAGGTCGTCATACTCATCAATAAGATACTCAAGCAATTGCCTGGCACACTTGGTTTCGCCTCCCGCGCCACTCTTTTCGGCGGTTTTGGTGGCGGCAAGATCGACGTCGATCTACAGGGCAGTGATATCAATAGTCTGCTTGATGCTGCAAAAACCGGCT
>JBLYYR010000281.1:0-17397 GCA_048550195.1 Arenicellales bacterium | reverse complement strand
GCGCCGGTTTCAAATAGCCCGGTCACGCGTCCAAGATCATCACCCTGGATATTTTCAACTCTGAGACCAGTCAGCTGCGACCAGTAAAATTCATCAATTCCTGCTGCCGGCAATGCCTGTTGCGGGATTGAAATCTCTGCACCGATCAGTTCTCTGGCAGCATCACTGTCATTCACACCCTCAAGGCTGGCAACCAGCCCTTTACCCTGCAGTCGCCCTTCAAGCACCTTAATTTCGACATTGGAACCCTTGTGTTCCAGTGTCCACGGGCTGTAATTAAGAATTTTTTCTCTGGGACGCGTCTCTGAAAATACCTTGACCCATCCCCTGACACCGAAAACCCCGACAATTTTACCCAGGGTTACATTCATCTAAGGATGTGCTGTCAGGAAACCTCAGGCAGCCTGCTTTTTATACAGGCCGGCGACCGTGTCAGTCATTTTGGCACCCTGGCCAACCCAGTAATCAAGACGCTCACGATCCAGACGCAGGGTCTCTTCGTTTTCTTTGGCGCGTGGATTGTAAAAACCAAGACGTTCAATATAACGCCCACGTGGAGCACGGCGCTGATCAGCCACTACGATTGAGTAGAAAGGCCTTTTCTTGGCTCCGCCACGGGTCATGCGTATAACTACCATAATATTCCTCGAACTATTTCCGGACTACTGCTGAAGACCGCCAGGTGGCAATCTATACAAAAATGTTAATCGAGCGATTTTACAGTGATTTTCAAGGCTTTGGAAGGGTTTGGTGCTTAAATTCAACGATAAATACCTAATAATAGCTGGATTAGACTCCTGCTTCGGTGAGACTGGATGCAGATTTACGTTTTACGTATTAGGTTTTACGTAATACCTAAAACGTAAATCGTAAAATATTTTTACCTTATTCTAGCGCCGGAATGGCATTTTTGGCATCCCTGCCCCCATTCCTCCCATCCCCTGCATCAAGCCCTGCATGGCTCTTTTCCCTTTACCCATTTTTTTCATCATTTTTTGCATCTGGGTAAACTGTTTCAGCATACGGTTAATTTCCTGCACCGATGTACCGGAGCCCGCAGCAATACGCTTCTTACGTGATGCCCGAATGATGGCGGGATGCGCCCTTTCATTCGGGGTCATTGAATTAATGATAGCGACCAGTTGTTTCTGCGGGTTGCCTTCAATCTGCTCCTTTACGTTGCTGGGCAAATTGCCCATGCCGGGCAGTTTGTCGAGCATACTGCCCATACCACCCATCTTTTCTATCTGCAGCAATTGCTCACGAAAATCGTCCAGATCAAAAACCTTGCCCTTTTTCAGTTTGTGCGCCAGATTAGCGGCCTTGTCATGGTCAATCTTCTGGTGTGCTTCTTCAACCAGAGTCATCACATCGCCCATACCAAGGATGCGCGATGCCAGCCGGTCCGGGTGGAAGGCTTCCAGTGCATCCATTTTCTCGCCAATACCGAGAAATTTGATTGGCTTGCCAGTCACTTCGCGTATTGATAATGCTGCACCACCCCGTGCATCACCATCCGTCTTGGTAAGAATAATCCCTGTCAGCGGCAGCGCTTCATTAAATGCCCTGGAGGTATTTACTGCATCCTGGCCTGTCATGCTGTCGGCGACGAACAGGGTCTCGACCGGGTCTATCGCTGCATGCACAGCCTTGATCTCGGTCATCATTTCTTCATCAACATGCAAACGACCTGCGGTATCAATGATGACGACATCACACCCCTTTTTCTTCGCTGCATCTATCGCATTGACGGCAATATCGACCGGTTTTTCATTGGCAGTAGATGGGAAAAAGACGGCATCAACCTGTGTGGCCAGTGTCTTCAGTTGTTCTATCGCAGCAGGACGGTAGACATCCGCGCTGGTTAGCATGACCTTTTTCTTCTCGCGCTGCTTCAGGAACAGGGCAAGTTTTGCCACGGTAGTAGTCTTACCTGCACCCTGCAATCCCGCAACCAGGATGACGACCGGTGGCCGGGCCGCCAGGTCCAGCTGGTCGTTTGATTCTCCCATCAGGTGAATCAATTCATCATTCACCACCTTGATCACCGCCTGACCAGGCGTCAGACTGCCTATTACTTCCTGGCCAATGGCCTTTTCCTGTACCCGGGCAATAAAGGTCTTGACCACAGCCAGCGCCACATCGGCTTCCAACAGAGCCATACGTACTTCGCGCATGGCCTCCTGAATATTATCTTCCGTCAGCTTGCCCTGACCGCGTAATTTCTTGAAAGTGCCCTGCAGGCGATCACCGAGATTCTCGAACATATTTTTTCTACCTTGTAATCCTGAATATTTCTAATTTTACTCTGACATCACCTTTCAGGTCACGGGATAGATTTATTCCAGGTTAACCTCTCCACGCCTAAAAACAATCGCCGATGAATCCGAGTTAATCTTCTTAACGGTGCCTCATTAGGGTATTATTAAACGTTGTATATATAATTATGTAAAACCATCCCCTGGAACTGGAATAAGAATGACTTTTACCGTGTTAATGGCCATTGTCGTCGTACTGTATGCACTTGCCAGCCTGCTTGTCATACGCAGTCTGGTCAAACCTGCTACGACCCTGGCCAGTTCGCAGAATCGTATGTTGCTGATGGCAATAGTCTCGGCATTAGTCTTTCATGGCATTTTACTGAAACTGCAGGTTTTCACTGATGGGGGCCTGAATCTTTCATTCGGTTATGCCATGTCGCTAGTAATGTGGGTCATCACCCTGTTGTACCTGATTACCAGCCTGTTTCGCCCTGCCACCAATATTGGTGCTGTCATTCTGCCACTGGATATCATCACTCTGATTATCGTCATTTTTCTGCCCAGCAACACACTTATCTCCAGCGGCAGCCCTCTTTTGCATTTACATATTTCCATTGCCGTGCTGGCATACAGCCTGCTCGCTCTGGCAGGTGTACAGGCATTATTTGTGAACAGTCAGGAAAAGGCCTTGCACAAACATCAGGCCAGACAGATCAATTTACAGCTGCCGCCACTGGAAGCCATGGAGTCCTTGTTGTTTCAGCTGTTATGGGGCGGCTTTATTCTGCTGACATTAACACTGATCAGCGGCATCTTTTTCACCGAACAAATTTTTGGCAAGGCCCTGGTCATAAATCATCATATAGTCCTGTCTGCCAGTGCATGGCTGGTGTTCGGTATTTTCCTGTTTGGTCATTGGCGCTGGGGCTGGCGCGGGCGCAATGCGGTACATTGGACAATAGGTGGACTCAGTCTACTGATACTGGGATATTTTGGCACAAAGTTCGTCCTGGAATTTATGCTGGGCAGATAACCCGACTTAGACCAGTCTGATGAACACGCGCATCCGCGAAATACCCTATAACTACACCTCTTTCTCAGATCACGAGATCGTTTCACGCTTTCTCGGCGAAGACATGTGGCACACTCTCAATGCGCTGCGAGACAAACGGCGTACAGGGCGTTCGGCCCGTATGCTTTTCGATGTACTTGGCGACATGTGGGTGATCAATCGTAACCCCTATATCCAGGATGATCTGATAGCTGATCCAAAGCGCTTCAGGTCCCTGGTAAACACCCTGAATGAACGGCTTGATCAGGTCATTAGTCGCGCTCAAAAAAACCAGCAGGCACTTGAGCTGGCCGATGCCGGGCGCAGAGCAGTCATTAAGTTCGAGGCAGAGCTGATTGACAGCAGGCTGTTACGTCAAAAAGCCAGGCGACGACTGGAACGTGTAACCGCGAAGGACAATATCCATTTTGACGGTCTGATGCGTGTCTCGCATGTAACAGATGCATCTGACTGGCGGGTTGAGTATCCGTTTGTCATCATCACGCCGGATACGGAAGCGGAAGTCAGAGACATTGTCGAGGCCTGTATCTGTCTCGGCCTGACCATCATCCCCAGAGGTGGCGGCACCGGTTATACTGGCAGCGCAGTACCTTTGTACAGCAACACGGCCATTATCAATACCGAACGTCTACTCGACATAGGCAAGGTAGAAGACTATTCCCTGGCAGGACTGGATAAAAAGACTCCAGCAATCCATGTCCAGGCCGGCGTCGTCACCCGCCGGGTTGCCGATAAGGCTTATCAGGCTGGACTGGTGTTTGCCGTAGACCCCACCTCGCAGGATGCCTCCTGTATCGGCGGCAATATCGCCATGAATGCGGGTGGCAAGAAGGCCGTAATGTGGGGCACCACACTGGATAACCTGATCTCATGGCGCATGGTGACGCCTGATGCGAAGTGGCTTGAAGTCGAACGGCTGGATCATAATCTCGGCAAAATTCATCTAATGGATAGCGTCCGCTTCAGTGTTCAGCGCTTCCAGAAAGATGGCGTGTCCGCTGACGGTGAAGCAGAAATACTGGAAATCCCGGGCAGTGAGTTACGCCGCAACGGCCTTGGCAAAGATGTCACCAACAAATTTCTCGGCGGCCTGCCGGGGATACAAAAGGAAGGCTGTGACGGACTCATCACCTCGGCCCGCTTTATCCTGCATCGTCTGTCGGCCAGCATACGCACACTTTGCCTTGAATTCTTCGGCAATGATCTGACAAAGTCGGTTTCGACTATCGTTGACATCATTGAGCTGGCTGAAAATAATAAAGGCATACTGCTGTCAGGTCTTGAGCATCTCGATGAACGATATGTAAAGGCCGTTGGCTATACTACCAAGGCAGCACGCGCAGAACTGCCGCGTATGATTCTGTTGATTGATCTCAGCAGTGATAATGAAGAGCAATTAGATCAAATTTGCCGTGACATCGTCGAGCTGGCAAAACAACGCGATGCCGAGGGCTTTATTGCCGCCAGCGCCGAAGCCCGCCACAGCTTCTGGCTGGATCGCTCGCGCACCGCTGCCATCGCCGCTCATACTAATGCCTTCAAAATAAATGAAGACGTGGTCATCCCTCTGCCACGTCTGGCTGATTATACAAATGGCATTGAACGCATCAACATAATTCAGTCAACCAGAAACAAGCTGGCCATCATTGATGCCGTGGCTGATTACCTTGATAATTCAGCAGCAGAGGACATCGACGATACCGGCTTTGGCGATAGCGAAGAAAGCCAGGCAATTATTACAGCCAAGCTGTCAGCCGCAACAGACCATCTCAAAGCCATTCAGCAATGCTGGGCATCGATCATTGCAGACCCTGACAAAGCGGCTGCAGAATTTCCACGACTGGCAGCAGCATTAGCTGATGACAGCGACAAAAAAAGCTCCGCCTTTGCCCTGCTGCAGTCCCGGCGGCTGCGCATCTCCTATCAAACAGAAGTTGAAAAGCCGCTAAAGGAAATATTCAGCGGCAATGCCATGCAGGCGGTTCGTGAACAGCTGGATAGCATCCATTCAAAAGTACGTGCCAGTCGATTATTTGTAGCGACCCACATGCATGCCGGCGATGGCAATGTACATACCAATATCCCGGTACATTCAAACGATTATGAGATGCTGCATGAGGCCGATCGTATTGTTGATGAGGTCATGCAACTGGCAAAAGACCTGGGTGGCGTCATCTCCGGTGAACACGGCATCGGACTGACAAAAATGCAGTACCTGGAGCAGGATGTTATAGAGGCGTTTACGCTTTACAAACAACAAATTGATCCTAAACAGCACTTTAACCGCGGTAAACTGCTGGCCGGCAGCGGGCTGCATGATGCCTATACCCCCTCGCTCAGATTGCTCGAGCAGGAAGCACTGATTCTTGAAGCCAGTGCACTGGGTGAATTAAATAATGAGGTCAAGGATTGCCTGCGCTGCGGCAAGTGTAAACCGGTATGCACCACACATATCCCTGCGGCTAATTTGCTCTACTCACCACGTAATAAGATCCTTGCTTCCGGGCTGCTGGTCGAGGCCTTTCTCTACGAGGAACAGACCCGCCGCGGTATTTCTACCCGCCATTTTGATGAACTCAACGATTTAGCAGACCATTGCACCATCTGCCATCGCTGCCTGTCTCCCTGCCCGGTTGACATCGATTTTGGTGAAGTCTCTTCGTTGATCAAAAGCATCCTCAAGGAGAAAGGAAAGAAACGCTTCAATGTCGGCAACTGGCTGGCAATGTCCTTCCTCAATGTCAGCAACCCGCGCAGCATACGTTGGATGCGGCTGGGCATGATCAAGGCAGGTTATGCCGGGCAGCGATGGGTCAATCGGCTGGCCAGGCACTTCCGATTACTGCCGGAAAACAAACGCCCGACGCTGTCGCTTGGGCAACCCGAAATACGCAGTCAGGTAGTCAATTTCGTTAAAAAACCCCTGCCCTCAGATACACCTGGGCCGACGCTGCGCGCACTACTGGACATAGAGCAATCCAGCAGCATCCCGATCATACAGGACGTGGAGAAAGTCACGGATGACAGTGAAACTGTATTCTATTTCCCGGGCTGTGGCTCCGAACGCCTGTTCAGCCAGATAGGCATGGCAACTCTGGCCATGCTGTATGAGCAGGGTGTGCGAACAGTTTTGCCGCCCGGCTACCTGTGCTGTGGCTACCCGCAAACTGCCGGTGGTGACAACAAGCGTGGCACCCAGATGTCTACCGACAATCAGGTGCTGATGCACAGAATAGCCAATACCCTTAGCTATCTGGATATCCGTACGATTATCGTTTCCTGCGGCACCTGCCTTGATCAGTTATTGAAGTATCAGTTGCAGCAGATCTTCCCGGGCTGCAGAACAATGGATATTCATGAGTTCCTGATGGAAAAAGGCGTCTCGCTGCAATCTTCTGATAAGAAATATCTCTATCACGAACCCTGTCATAACCCGATGAAACACCATGACTCGATTGATGTCGCCAGCAAACTGCTGGGAGCCGAGGTTTTGTTATCTGACCGATGCTGCGGTGAATCAGGCACCTTTGCCATATCCAGACCCGATATCGCAACCCAGGTCAGATACCGCAAACAGGAAGAGCTATTCAAAAACATAGAAACCCTTACTGGCAAAACAGGCAAAGCAAAAGATTTAAAGATACTCACCTCCTGCCCCTCCTGCCAGCAAGGCATGGCACGCTACGAAAAAAGCACAGGCCTGGGCACGGATTACATTGTTGTAGAACTGGCCGCCAGCCTGCTGGGTGAAAACTGGATGAACGAATCCGCAGAAAAAATCCGCAACGTAGGAATCGAACGGGTTTTATTATAGTTTTACGCGTTACACATTACGATTTACGTAAAACCTGAAACATAATATGTAACACGTTTCCTAAATGACAGACGCGGCTTCAGTCTGTAGAATAAACATCCCATAAACAAATGAGACATCATTTCCTTGAGTGAAATACCTGTCTGGGTGCTGTTTGTTGTTCTGGCTGTACTCATTGCCTGCTCTGCTTTTTTTTCATCCTCTGAAACCGCAATGATGGCGCTTAACCGCTATCGTCTGAAGAATCTTGCTGACAAAGGAAATCGTAGTGCGAAGCTGGCTAGCCGCCTGCTTAATCAGCCTGACCGACTGCTCGGCGTCATCCTGTTAGGCAATAACCTTGTTAATCTTTCCGCTGCCTCGATCAGCACAATTGCCGCTCTGCGACTCTATGGTGAGCCCGCCATTGCAGTCTTTACATTCATTCTTACTCTGGTGGTATTGATATTTGCCGAGGTTGCACCAAAGACGCTGGCAATGCGCCATCCTGAAAGAATTGCTTTTCCAGCTTCTTATGTACTGATCGTTCTGCTATGGGTGCTGTATCCCCTCGTCTGGGTCATCAATATAGTCGCTAACCGTTTTTTACGGCTGTTCAGTATAAAGCCACAGCACAACCAGGATGCGCTCAATAAGGATGAGTTGCGCACGGTAGTGAGTGAAGCAGAAAGTCTGATTCCCAAGAGTCACCATGACATGCTAATGGGAATACTGGATCTTGAGTGTATCACCGTAGAAGATATCATGGTCCCACGTGGCGCCATCGAAGGCATAGACCTGGATGACGAATGGGACGAGGTCCTCGAACAACTGGCCACCAGTCATCATACCCGCCTGCCTGTGTATAAGGGGAACCTGGATAATGTCATCGGCGTACTGCATTTACGGCGGGCGATACACTCCATGCAGACTGATAATCTTGACCGGGAAAAACTGGTAAAACTACTGCGACCTGCTTACTTCGTGCCAGAGGATACACCGGTTATGCAGCAACTACTCACCATGCAAAAAGAAAGACACCGCATGGGGCTGGCAGTTGATGAATACGGTGACCTGCAGGGTATGATTACCATGGATGAGATTATTGAGGAGATTATTGGTGAGTTTAATGCTCAGACTCCCGGCGACCTGCAGGATGTACATAAACAAAGTGATGATTCCTACATGGTCAATGGCATGGCCTCTATTCGTGACCTGAACAGAAACATGGGTTGGCAGCTACCGGTTGATGGCCCTAAAACACTGAATGGTCTGATACTTGAACGACTTGAAGACATCCCTCAAACTGGAACAACCCTGCTGATCGACCATTACCCTGTTGAAGTGGTTCAAACCAAAGACGCAGCAGCTAGAATAGTACGTATTTATCCTCCTGTGAGTCCAGTAGATCAAGAAAATATTACAAGCGGCAGTAAATGAAATATCTACTCCAAAAAGCTGCTGATGGGATAGCATGTTTGCAGCTACAATACCCGGAATTGACAAGATGCTAAGAACAGTAATTCAAATCCTCTTAACGCTCTTCTGCGCTAATGCATATATTCTGCACGCTTATGAATATGACCCGGACAACGGTGAAGAAATCAATGAGCTATGTGCTGGCTGTCACGGTGAATATGGGCAAGGCGGTAATGATGGCGTGTACCCAAGGCTTGCAGGACAACCGGTAGATTTTCTTGTACAGCAGCTGCACCTGTTCAGGGACAGAAAGCGCCCGAACATGGCAATGATTGAATTCATAGATGAACGACAGATGCCGGATGATGATATACAGGACATCTCCCGCTTTCTTGCAGAAATCAAGTTGAAAACCAGACTTCCACCTGTCGATACAGACGCCCCCGATTTCGACGCCTATGCCCGTCTTCTTGAATCAAAAAAGCTTATGCAAGTTGCACGTGCAAAAGGTGATATAGAAAAGGGTGAAAAGATCTATCGCAAGGAATGCGCTTCCTGTCATGGGAGGAAGGCTGAAGGCAACCATAAAAAGGCTGTCCCCATGCTAGCAGGCCAATACACCAGCTATCTGTGGCGACAGGTAGAGAAATATCGCAAAAAAACCCGTATACACGACACTTCTGAGCCTGAAGAAGATGAACTGCTGAATGACTTCACTGATGAGGAATTACAGGACATATTTGCCTGGTTATCAGTCATAGATGACTGAACAAAGTGCTGCTGTAAAAATTAATCGCAGGCTGCTTAGGACAACACCTCTTTTATCTGTTCTGCGACACGGAAGGCGTTAGCGTAAATTGTCCAGGTATACGGCACACTGCCACCAGTTGGCATAAAGCTGCCATCGGTGACATAAAGGTTTTCAACATCGTGGGCACGGCAATCAGCATTGAGAACTGAAGTCTTCGGATCATCACCAAAACGACATCCACCGGCCACCAGGTTTGTCGGTGGAGCTCCACTGATGCTTGAGCGAACATTTTTTGCTCCCATCCTGCTCAGTACCTTCATTGAGCGCTCATTGATATAGTTACCCACTTCAATATCATGTTGGTGATAACCAATACGCACTTTGGCTACCGGTGACCCCCATTTGTCCTTAATCGTGTCATCAAGGCTGACAAAGCAGTCATCCGTAGGTAACCAGTCACAAAATATTTCATAGCGTAAGTTCTGACTGCCAGTGAAAATAGATTTAAGTTTTGACTGTAATGCCCTGCCCCAGAGCAGTTCATCACCATCCCATTTGGCATTGACCGCTTTGCTCATCGCATTTGGATGACGCAACAGGAAATCAACTGTGCCGCCTTTAACCCGCCCGCCCAGTGCCGGATCATCAATAAAGTACCAGTCCTGTAATCCGCGGTTAACAAAAGGCCCGCGGGTTTTCATGGCTGCTGCCGCCTGGCCATCGAAGTCGCTGTAATTAAAATCACCGGACCCTGCTCCACCGGCCGAGAACAGCAGGTTTTTTCCCACCTGTCCGCTGTTATTTGCCAGACCATCAGGGTGTTTCGGGCCTGCAGAGGACAATAATAAACGGCTGGTTTCTATCGCCTGGCAGGCGACCACGAAGAGTTTTGCGCGGATACTTTTGTTCTGTTTTTTACCATCATAGTAGTCTGCCGAAACCACCTTGCCACTGCCGTCACTGCTTAGCTTATAGACTTTGCATAAGGGCCTGATTTCACAATTGCCGGTAGCGACAGCCTGATCAAGCAGTGCGGCTCTTGAACTGCCCTTGGCTCCCGAGGAACAGCCATAACTGCCACAAAACCCAGAATATTCACAACTTCGGCGATTGCCTTTTGCGCGGGACAATATCGCCCGGGGCGTTGGCAGAGAGTATAAATTCAGGTCGTGGCAGGCTTTATCAAACTGTCTGGATATCGGATGTTCTGTAGTTGCTGGATAAGGAAAATCTTTACTAGATCGCGGTTCAGCAAAAGGATGGTCAGTGAAATGGCCCGATACACCCACCTCTGTTTCTACCAGGGTATAGTAAGGTTCCAGATCATCATAACTGATCGGCCAGTCGACGACGTTCACCCCTTTAATCGGGCCAAACTCAGACAACAGGCGAAAATCCTCTGGTTTAAGACGATAGAAAAATCCGCTCATCAGGTTAGATGAGCCCCCGACAAGATTACCGTTCCAGAAGTCCCAGCCGGAATCAGACGTCGATTCGGCTAGCCAGTATCCGTCGCTGTCAGCATCCTCTATCACATGCTGTTCTTCAGAAAGCTTTGGCGTATAGACACTGCGGCGGCAACAGGCAAGCTCGTCTTTATAGAAATCCTGTTCGGTAAACCAGGGGCCTTTTTCCAGCATAACAACTGAATAACCGGCCCTTGCCAGTGTCAGTGCTACCGGGCCGCCTCCTGCACCACTGCCGATGATGCAAACATCAAAATCTATGTTCATGCGCGCCTTTGCAGAAGTTGGTCCCAGGTCTTATCAGCAGGGGGTGTCGGGTAACCCGGCTGATGTTCCAGCCATGACCAGCCTACACCATCGGGATTTCCCCCATAAACCGGTTCACACAGCAAAGCCTCAAGGATGTAAGTCAGCAGCATGGAAACCCAGTTACGTCCGGCTGTAGTCTGTACTGTTTCCTCAATAATTTTTTTCTGTTCTTTTTCTGATAACTGAATGTAATTTCTCGTATAGCGCTGTTGGGCCAGTTCATCTAACCAGCCTGCACCGCGAAGGATAAAGTCCCTGTCTTCACCATCGGCAAGCGGATTCTCAATTGCCTTATGCAAATAGACTGCGGCACCAATATCCCCTGCACCGGGAATATCTTCTGCTGCCGGAAATAAGGTTTCCTGTACCTGGGCAATAGTCTTCCAGACCGGGTCTTCAAGCCAGGCCGGCAACTGATGATCTGTGTTTGATTGTCGCCGCTCGGCAAGGGCCGCAGCAGGATAGCTCAGGGCTAAAGTCCCTAACAAACCCAGACGGGTCATAAACTCACGGCGGCTAATGCCTGTATGATTAATCACTTTGATTCTACCATCGTCTTTGCCACCTTATCACGTACATAGTGAGGCAAGGCATGTTCTGGCTCAGATTCTCTTCCCTGCCCTGATTCAAATAATGCAATTCGGGCGATGTCTATTGCATGTGGATACTGATTATCAATACCGACGATCTCCCTGTCCCCGGTATTCAATAACATAAACGTATCTTTGTAACGATCCCAGCCAGTACCACAAAGAATAATATCTCCATTCTCCGGCAGTAGAATTTCATCCGGAGACGTCACCGCTATTTCACCTTCCAGTTTCGCCAGACCATCTTTTTGAACATGATACAAGCCATGGTAAACCTGATCCATGCGTGCATCGATAACACTCAGCACCCGCCCCTGCTGCCTGGATGCCAGAGCGGCAAGTGATGAAACGGCAATAAGCTTGCGTTCTCTGGCTAATGCCAGCCCCTGCATCATGGCGGCGCCAATTCTTAATCCTGTGAAAGACCCGGGACCTGAGCCATAGGCAAACAGGTCTATGTCATCAAGGCGGGTATCGGTCTCTTTCAGCAAGGCATTTATCATCGGCAATAAATGCTCTGCATGGCCACGACCAACCACCTCAAATTTTTCCACTGCAGCTTTACCCATCAGGAGTGCCACAGAGCAGGCTTCAGTAGAACTATCCAGGGCTAGTATATTCATTCAGTGATTCTTCTGGCTTCATGTACATTAGACAAATCATTCATTCGAGACAGCAACTGGCTCAGCCTGCTTAAGTTCTCAACCTCTATAGTCAGTTTCATTTTAGCTTCATGCGTCAGGCTATCAGATTTTGTACTCACAGCTGTAACGTTGATTTTTTCGTTTGAAAGCAATGCCGTAATATCGTGTAACAATCCTTTTCGGTCATACGCCACAACCTGTATATCAACCGTATATACATCCTGCTCCGGGCCTCCCCAGTTAACCTCAATCAGATGTTGCTCTTGCTGATTTCTTGCACGCAGTATATTGGCACAATCACTGCGATGTATACTGACGCCTCTGCCCTGAGTAATATAGCCAACAATATCATCACCCGGCAGCGGTTTGCAGCACTGCGCCATGTGCGTCATCAGATTGCCGACCCCCTGCACCTGTATATCTGACCGGTTTTTCCTGGCAGGCTGCTGGCGTAGTTTTAACTCCGGCTCTTTATTCGTTTTTGGGCTCAGAAAACCCTGCAGTGCGTTAGCAATCTGGGTGGTTTTCACTTCACCGCGCCCAACGGCTGCCATCATGTCAGGGGGTTTATTAAATTTCAGCTGTTGTGAAAGTTTGTCGATGTTGACGTCTTTCAAACCAAGGCGCAGCAGCTCTTTATCGAGCATGGCTCTTCCTTCCGCTGCATTCTGATCATATTCCTGATGACGGAACCATTGTTGTATTTTTGATTTTGCCCGATGTGATTGTGTGTAGCCCAGATGCGGGTTGATCCAGTCACGACTGGGCTGGCCTTCTTTAACTGTCAGAATTTCAACTTTATCACCCGTTTTTAACTGATAGGTTAATTGAGCAATTGCCCCATTCACCCGGGCACCCCGACAGCGATGGCCAATTTCGGTGTGTACAGTGTAGGCAAAATCCAGCGGGGTGGAACCGCTCGGCAGGTCGATGATTTTGCCAGCAGGGGTAAATACATAGACACGATCTTCAAATACCTGACTGCGGAATTCCGCAACAAAATCGCTGCCATCGGCCGCTTCATCTTTCCATTCCAGCAGCTGCCTGAGCCAGGCTATCTTACGGTCAAAACCTTCATCGTGACCGACACCTTCCTTGTAGCGCCAGTGGGCGGCAACACCGAGTTCGCCGCGTTCATGCATGGCATGGGTACGAATCTGTATCTCTACCAGCTTTCCATCCGGCCCGTGCACGGCAGTATGTATGGACTGGTAGTTATTATTCTTCGGCGTAGTGATGTAGTCATCGAACTCTTCTTTGATGTAGGGCCAAAGAGAATGTGCCACCCCGAGCGCGGCATAACAATCAGGGATGGTGTCGACCAGGATGCGTACTGCCCGCACATCAAATATTTGATCAATATCCACATTCTTACGTATCATTTTACGATAGATACTGTAGATGTGCTTCACCCTGCCAGTGATTTCCACCTTGATTCCGGCATTGCCGAGTTCATCTCCCAGTACCTGCATGAATTGCTTGATATACGCTTCACGGTCAGCTCGTCGTTCATCGAGGCTTGCCGCAATGCGGTGGTATTCATCCGGTTTCAGATAACGCAGTGACAGGTCTTCAAGCTGCCACTTGAGCTGCCAGATGCCCAGACGATTTGCCAGCGGGGCAAAAATTTCCTGTGTCTGGGCGGCAATCCTGTACTGCTGTTCAGCAGAGCTATTTTTTATATGGCGCAATTGCTGAAGACGATCAGCCAGCTTGATCAGAACAACCCGGACATCTTCCACCATGGCCAGCAACATCTTGCGCAGGTTCTCACCATCAATCTGGGATGCCTGGCCTGCCTGCAGGTTTTTTTCTACCACAGGCAGGATGTCCATGCGGGAGACACCCGCAACCAGCTCAGCAATCACCTTGCTAAATTTTTGTTTGATTTCTTCTATGCGTTGTTGATCAGTGTTTGAGCGGTCATGCAGGATACCTGCCACCAGCGTCTCATTATCCACCTGAAGTTCACGCAAAATACTGGCCACCTCCAGTGAGGCCTGTATAAAGTCAGCTTTTTCATCTGTCGAATCTTCGGACTTCCTGAAGGAAAAGGCCTGACGAATCAGCTCGACATCATCAGTAGACGCATTGGTGTCCTCACTCACAAGCGACTGTATCCAGTGTTCCGGACTTTCAACATTGGGTTGAGTTTTGTCAGCTAGCGACCTGACCACACTAATTGCCTGTCTGATCTTCCTGCGGAAGGTCTTTAAGGGTTTCACCGAACCAGAAGGCCTGCTCTTTCTCGAGAAACTCTTTCATTGGCATATAGTGAGAGCCATCACATGAAAAAGTAAGCCCGACCATGCCATTTATAATATTTATTGAGCTTGAACGCAGGTAGATAGTTTCATCCCCAAAACGCAGGCGCTTAAACTGTTCGAAACACGCCCTTACCTGTTCAATACTTATCGTTGCCCTACTGGTATATGGCCGCCACGGATAGGCCAGTGATAGATCCGGATCGAGTATCTCTTCAATGGTGAGAATACGGTAACTATATGGGTCATCCATTAACCATATGGAACAGCGCCCACTGGAGAAATGGATCTTGACATGAAACACGCCATGCTCGGCAATCAGTGTTTCAAAGTGAGCCAGCACTTCGTCAATCTGCTCATCCAGCTGGGAGGTATACCTTTCCTGCATAAACAATGTACCACGAACAGCCGGGTCGCCGCGGTACTGGTTCCATTGTGGAGTGTTCTCATCCAGGCTGGTGTCACGAAGTAAATCTGTAACGGAAAAATCGGCTGCAACAAAGCCCAGCAACTCATTGTTCCGGTTCACTGCCTGCAATGCTGTGATGCATTCTCTGCCATCATAATCACTGCGGTATACGGATGACAGCATGATTCCCATGTATGGCAAATGCTTGCTAAGAAATGGACGCTCATTTAAATCCTTGCCCAGCCAGGACTCATCGACACTGTCTGGCAATATCATGCAACTGATTACCTTCCCACTGACGTCCCAGGCATACAGCAGACTGCAATCCGGAATGGCACCAATTTCGTGCCGCAGTGTCTGATTAATTCCTTTCTGGTCCGGCCAGATTTCACTGCACATCTCAGCCACTTCAGCGAGAGGCTGTTTGATACGCTTTGCCAGCTCTTCTTTTTTAGCCAGGGTGCGGGTGTTTACTGTACTTTGGTCAGGCATGGGTTCTCAGTGGGTGTGTACTTCATCCATGTGTATTTTATACCACCATTTTGTGTCAGCAGAATTACGCATAAAATCGGTAAACTTAATCCGACTCCAGGTATTCCACACGAATACGTGTGATTTTCGGTTCAATTTCAGGCAGCTTGCTGATTGCGCTTAAAGCCTGGTTCATCGCTTTTTCAACCACGCTGTGAGTCAGGATGACGATGGGAACACTGGCACCATGCTGATGTGGCACCTTCTGCACAATGGCCTCAATACTAATGCCATTCTCACCCAGTATTTTAGTAACATGTGCCAGTACGTTCGGTTGATCCAGGGCCAGCAGGCGCAAGAACCAGGCGCTGTTCACCTCTTCAATTGGCAGAATTTCCGTATCATCCAGTGCATCAGCCTGAAAGGCCAGGTGAGGTACACGATTTTCAGGGTCAGTGGTCAGCGCACGCACAACGTCAACCAGATCGGCAACAACAGCTGATGCCGTTGGGTCAGCACCGGCCCCAGCACCGTAATAAAGAGTTGGGCCAACAGCATCACCATTCACCAGAATGGCATTCATCACTCCATCAACATTCGCGATAAGGCGCTTTTCAGGAATCAGTGTTGGGTGAACACGAAGTTCGACGCCACGATCTGTACTTTTTGCTATCCCCAGATGCTTGATACGAAATCCCAGATCAGCTGCATCGGTGACATCCTGCGTAGTCAGAGATCGCATTCCTTCTGTATAGGCCTTGTCAAATTGCAGCGGAATCCCGAATGCAATAGAAGCCAGGATTGTAAGTTTGTGCGCGGCATCGATACCTTCTACATCAAAGGTGGGGTCCGCCTCGGCATAGCCCAGTTCCTGTGCCTCAGCCAGTACATCCTCAAAACTGCGGCCTTTGTCGCGCATTTCGGTAAGAATGAAATTACTTGTGCCGTTGATTATCCCTGCCAGCCATTGTACGTGATTGCCTGACAAACCTTCCCGTACGGCCTTGATGATCGGGATACCGCCTGCTACGGCTGCCTCAAAGGCAACTGTGACCCCCATTTTCTGTGCAGCGGCAAATATTTCATTGCCATGAACAGCAATCAGCGCCTTGTTTGCGGTCACTACGTGCTTGCCATTCGAGACTGCGGTCATCACCAGTTCCAGAGCCAGCGTATCACCGCCGATCAACTCAACGACCACATCGATATCCGGATCATTAACGATTTCAAATGGATCTGTGGTTAACTTGATCGCACTGGTATCACATATACGCGGTTTATCAAGAGAGCGAACCGAGGCCATTGTGACCCGTATTTCACGTCCCGCGCGTCGGGTAATTTCGTCGGCATTCCGATCGAGAACATTTACCGTTCCACCACCGACAGTGCCCAGCCCTAATATGCCAATATTTACAGGTTTCATTGTTTGTCTTCTATTTTCTTAGATATGTTTCTATGTCTTTTCTATGTTCATCAGCGTGTCTTGTACCACATTATGATGCATCTTTACGCAGCATTTCGCGTATCCCACGTACGGCCTGGCGGGTACGCTGTTCATTCTCAATCAGGCTGAAACGGACATGGTCATCACCGTATTCACCAAAGCCAACACCCGGAGAAACAGCGACCCTTGCTTCCAGCAGGAGTTTTTTAGCGAACTCTAACGAGCCCATCTCTTTATACTGATCCGGTATCTCCGCCCAGACAAACATGGTGGCCTTAGGCTTATCCACCGGCCAGCCGGCAGCCGTTAAGCCTTCACACAGCACATCCCGACGCTGCTGGTACATGTCGCGGATTTTTTCTACCTCATCATCACACTGTTCCAGCGCGACTATCGCTGCCACCTGTATCGGTGTGAACATGCCGTAATCAAGATAGGACTTCATTCTTGCCAGTGCGGAAACCAGTTCATTATTGCCAACCATAAAGCCGACCCGCCAGCCCG
>JBLYYR010000280.1:0-3620 GCA_048550195.1 Arenicellales bacterium | reverse complement strand
GAAGCATAGCCCATTGTTTTGTTCGTACGCATTTCACAAGTAAATAATAGGGTATTCTGTAAGTGCGTCATAACTACTGGAAGTCGGTACTGGACTGTTGTCAGTCACTTTACGGAACAACGATCAATACATTTTGATGGCTGAATATTTTTTATAAAAAATGAAAAGTAAAACGCTTAAATTCGAATTCGCTTTGTAGTCGTTGTATAAGTGCAACATTTTAATAAAGGTAAGCTCGTTATGAGTAATCAGCTTATGCAATGGTATGAGCACTACGCATCGCTGTTATGGAGTGACGATCTGCGTGCAATGAGTAATGTGCGACGCTGGGTCATTGTTACGCTTCGGCTGTTAGTAGTGTTGACCAGACAATTAGTACAAGGTCAGCTCAATCTAAGAGCGATGAGCCTGGTTTACACCACTCTGTTGTCAATTGTCCCATTGCTGGCGGTCAGCTTTTCGGTGCTCAAAGGTTTCGGTGTTCACAACCAGATTGAACCGTTACTGCTGAATTTTCTTCAACCCCTTGGGTCGAGGGGCAAGGAGCTATCGGATAATATTATCGGTTTTGTTGAAAACGTCAGGGTCGGTGTGCTGGGTTCGCTAGGGTTGGCCTTTCTCCTCTATACTGTTGTTTCTCTTATACAAAAAGTTGAATCCTCGTTTAATTACGTGTGGCACGTAGAGCATTTGCGCGGCCTTGCCCAGCGTTTTTCCAGTTATTTGAGCGTTATTCTGATTGGACCGGTGCTGGTGTTTACCGCCCTCGGAGTAACAGCAACGGCGATGAATAATACGCTGGTACAACAGCTCATGAGCGTGCAGCCTTTCGGTGACCTCATCGTGTCGTTCAGCAGACTGGTACCTTACCTGTTAGTGATCGCCGCATTCATTTTTATCTACATGTTTATACCCAATACCCGGGTCAAGTTGCTTCCTGCGTTTGTGGGAGGGGCGGTCGCAGGTGTTTTATGGCAATCCAGTGGTTGGGCGTTTGCCGCTTTTATCGCTTCGTCATCAAACTATGCGGCGATCTATTCCGGTTTTGCCATTGTGATTTTGCTGCTGATCTGGCTGTATCTGAACTGGTTGATCCTGCTGCTGGGTGCACAGGTCGCTTTTTATATCCAGTATCCACAATATATGACCCGCCGACCTGTTCAGCTGCGTCTCAGCAATCGATTGCGTGAACACTTGGCGCTTCAAATCATGTTTATGGTGGCAGATCACCACCTCCATCAACGCGACCCCTGGACTTCAGGGGCGCTGGTACATGATCTTGCGCTACCCATGCAGCCAGTACACCATGTATTGAAGCTGATGATGGACGCAGGATTCCTGTCGGAAACCAGCGATGAGCCTCCTCGCTACCTGCCGAGGCGTGATATTGAGACTATTACGCTTGCGGAACTGTATGAAGTTGTGCGCAATGCGGGTGAAGATCGTCTGCTAAGCTTGAAGACATTGCCGCATCAGTTCCAAGTTGAACAGGCAATGGGGGAGATACAGCACGCGGTTGATGTTCAGTTGGGCGGCCGAACCCTGAAAGATCTAGTGCAGAGCGGGGTTGAAGTCAGTTAGCCGGCGTCGACTTGAGCGCTACACCTCTATCAGGCGCGGGATGCCTGCGAGTATGATACTATAGCGCCGTTGGGGAATTGTATTAATCGAGGTGGGTGACACGGCAGAAATCAGGCTGCGCCTAGTTAATTGGGTTGGTGGATGAAAAATCTGTCTCCAGAGGTGGAAAAAACCATTGACGCGATATGTGCGCTCGGCTGTGATGTGGTCAGTGTAACGATAAATGCGCTGCAAAATGGCGAATTGCGCCCTGAGTATCAAGCGCTCGATGACATACAACGCGCCAGTCTGCTGCAGGAGTTGCAGTCAATCATGTCGGTTTACCAGGATGGATGCCGCTAACTCGCACGAGCAGCACGTTTGCGTTCATGTTCCAGCAGGAATTTTTTCCGCAAGCGGATGCTTTCCGGGGTGACTTCAACCAGCTCGTCGTCGTCAATGAATTCCAGAGCCTGTTCCAGCGACATACGGATGGGCGGAGTCAGCAAAATGTTTTCGTCGCTGCCCGCAGCCCGGATATTCGTGAGCTGCTTGGCCTTGAGCGGATTAACCACCAGGTCATTGTTACGTGAGTGAATGCCGATAACCATGCCTTCGTAGACAGCTTCACCCGGATCGATAAACAGGCGGCCACGATCCTGTAGGTTGAAGAGTGCGTAGGCGAGGGCCTTGCCCGAACCATTGGCGATCAGGACACCGTTGACGCGTTTCCCGAATTCACCTTTTTTCACTACCGCATAATGATCGAATACATTGTAGAGCAGGCCGCTCCCCTGGGTGGCGGTCAGGTACTCGGTGCGAAAACCGATCAGGCCCCGTGAGGGGATGATATAGTCAAGACGGACGCGGCCGTTGCCATCCGGCACCATATTCTGCAGGTCGCCACCACGTTCACCCAGTTTTTCCATCACCGTGCCCTGATGTTGTTCCTCGACATCGACGGTGAGCTGTTCATAGGGCTCCTGCCATTCACCGTCAATTTCGCGATTGATGACTTCGGGACGGGACACGCCCAGTTCGTATCCTTCACGGCGCATATTCTCGATCAGTATTGACAGGTGCAATTCGCCACGGCCAGAGACTTTGAATTTATCCGGATCGTCGGTATTCTCGACGCGTAATGCGACGTTGTGCACCAGTTCCCGGTCCAGGCGTTCACTGATCTGTCGGGATGTGACAAACTTCCCTTCACGTCCGGCGAAAGGAGATTTATTGACCTGGAAGGTCATGCTCACAGTCGGTTCGTCCACGATTAATGCAGTTAGGGGTTCCACTGCGTTCGGATCGCAAAGTGTATCGGAAATTCCCAGTCCATCGACACCGGTAAACGCGATAATTTCACCAGCCTGTGCCTCCGGCACTGCGACACGTTCCAGCCCCAGGAATCCGAATAACTGCAGCATGCGTGCGTTGCGCTGTTTACCATTGCGATCCACGACAGTGATCGTGGTATTGGTGCTTATGCGACCGCGCTTGATGCGGCCAATGCCGATAACCCCCACGTAACTGTTGTAGTCCAGAGCGCTGACCTGCATCTGAAAGGGGCCATCAGCGTCAACGGCGGGCGCCGGCACCTTGTCGACAATGATCTGGAATAGCGGCGTCATGTCGCCAGAACGAGTTTCAGTCGAGGTTCCGGCAAAACCCTGCAACCCGGAAGCGTACACAACCGGGAAATCCAGTTGCTCATCGGTTGCGCCGAGACGGTCAAACAGATCAAAGGTCTGGTCCAACACCCAGTCGGGGCGTGCACCGGGCCGATCGACCTTGTTGATGACAACAATAGGATGCAGTCCCTGTTGCAAGGCTTTCTGGGTGACAAAACGTGTCTGTGGCATCGGTCCTTCGACGGCGTCCACCAACAGCAGCACTGAATCCACCATGGACAGCACGCGCTCTACTTCACCGCCAAAGTCGGCGTGACCGGGAGTATCTACAATATTGATACGATAGTCCTGCCATTGAATGGCGGTGTTTTTCGACAGAATGGTGATACCGCGTTCGCGCTCCAGGTCATTGGAATCCATGACGCGCTCCGG
>JBLYYR010000279.1:0-4973 GCA_048550195.1 Arenicellales bacterium | reverse complement strand
TTTGAACCGAAACTTCTGATAAAAAACCGGAGAAGAAAATGAGTGGAGAGTGGATATTTTTAGGAATTATTGTCGCTGTACTCTTTTATGGCGTTGCGCTTTATAACAAATTGGTTGGTTTGCGCAATGGCGTAAAAAATAGCTTTGCTCAGATTGATGTGCAATTAACGCGTCGTTACGACCTGATTCCCGCGCTGATTGAGTCGGTCAAGGGTTATATGAAGCACGAGCGCGAAACGCTGGAGGGCGTAATCAGGGCAAGAAACGCTGCAGTGAATGGTTTACAAACGGCGGCGGCAGATCCGGTAAATGCACAGGCTATTACCGAACTGTCGGGTGCGGATAATGCATTGAGCGGCATGTTGGGTCGTTTGTTCGCATTGTCAGAGTCCTACCCTGATCTCAAGGCCAGCGAAAATATGCGTGATTTTCAGGAACAGATGACGACAACGGAAAATAAGGTTTCATTCGCCAGACAGGCCTTCAATGATGCCGTGATGAGTTATAACAACGGCATAGAAATGTTTCCCGGATCATTGATCGCGGGCTGGTTTAAGTTTATGCCGAGTGCCTTTCTGGAAATCGAATCAGAAACAAAACGTGAAATGCCGGAAGTTAAGTTCTAACTTTCCTGCTGCATCGGATATATGAATTTCTTTCAGCAACAGGAAAAGGCACGGGTAAAAACCCGCAGATTAATTTTTGCCTACATTCTGGCAGTGGCGGTAATCGTTGTTGCACTTGATGCGATATTACTGCTGGCCAAGCATTTAGCCACAGGTAGCGTCTCACAATCGCTGGCTGGACCCGTCAGCATAAAGTCCCTGATAGAAGCTGATGCCAATTCCCTGTTGCTGTTTTCACTAGGCGTTGTCGCCTTTATTGGTCTTGCCAGCCTGTACCGTGTGATGAGTTTACGAGGTGGTGGCAGCAAGGTAGCTAGCTCGCTGGGGGGCACACGAGTGGACGGCAGCCATCCAGACCGGAAGGTGAGAAGGCTGGTAAATATCGTAGAAGAAATGGCTGTCGCATCAGGTCTGCCGGTGCCACAGGTATATGTACTGGAGCAGGAGTCAGGTATCAATGCCTTCGCCGCCGGCCACCAGCCGGAGGATGCAGCGGTGGCAGTCACACGCGGCGCACTGGAAATCTTCAACCGTGACGAATTGCAGGGTGTGCTCGGGCATGAGTTTAGCCATATCCTGAATGGTGATATGCGAATGAACATGCGACTACTCGGGCCGTTATTCGGAATCATGCTGATCGGTACGATGGGTGGCTTACTGTTGCGCAGTACAGCCTATAGAAGAGGCCGCTCCAGCAGGGAATCATCCGGCGGCATACTGGTAGTGCTTCTGCTTGGGGTAGGATTGACCGTCATCGGTTCGATAGGGCAATTGACAGGCAGAATGATCAAGGCAGCAATCTCGCGTCAACGGGAATATCTTGCCGATGCCTCTGCTGTACAGTTCACCCGGCATAAGGAGGGCATAGGCGGCGCGTTAAAAAAGATTGCCGCCTGGGCGCATGGCTCGACACTGATGGATGCGGGAGCGGAAGAAGTCAGCCATATGCTTTTTGCTAACGGTCTACGGAAGCAAATCAGTGGCTTGTTTGCTACCCACCCGCCGATACAGGAGCGTTTACAGCGTATAGGGACGCAATTCAGTAATCAGGAACTGGCCGCGCTCGCTGCAGAAATGCAAAATATTGATGTCAACGCTTCCGCACAGGCAACCACCGCGGGGGCACGAGCGGGCTTCACAGCCGAAGCCGCTTCCGGGTTTGCGGAGAGTGCTGCTGCAGGGTTTGGTGATGAATCTCTGCAACCTGCACGAACTGTGATCATGGAGATACCGGACAGAGTACGCAATGAGGTGGAATCAATAAATGGAGTACGTGAGGTGCTGCTTGCCCTGTTGCTGAGTGAAGACTATGCAGTAAAAGACCGGCAGATGGCGACCATTCGTGCTGCAGGTCTGGATCTGGACTGGCAACGCATCATTGCTGTCAGACAACAACTGGATGGTTTATCAGAAGGGCTGCGACTGCCCATACTGGATCTGGGTTTTCCGGCGGTACGCCAGCTTACATGGCAGCAGCGGGTAAATTTTTACAGTCTGGTAGAAAGATTGATCCCACTTGATGGCGAAGTCAGTAGTTTTGAGTATATGCTGTCGCGATTACTGCTGCAGATGCTGGAAGAAAATCGCCGACCGGACTCCCATAGTGGCACTAAAAAAGTCAAGCTTGTTCATCTCCAGTATCACCTGCGCACGCTGTTTTCTGTGGTGGCGATCTTTGGCCATGATACTGAGAAGCAGGCTATTAATGCCTACAATGCTGGAATGAATAGTTTTTTTGCTCAGCAGTGGCCTGAATATTATATGCCCGCAGACTGGTCAGCACATTTTGATGCCGCGCTGGAAGCCATAGACCGGGTACGGCCTCTGATAAAGGAAGAAATCATCAAGGGCCTGGTCAACACCATCAGCTTTGATAATGACTATCGAATTGAAGAGTACGATATGTTGAGAGTTATTTCAGCATTGCTGCATAGCCCGATGCCACTAATCCCTGATGGATTTGATTCCAGATGAAAGGGTTTCTGAAAATACGTTATGGCCACAGAATACCTGAATCTGGTAGGATACCGGCTCAGAAATCAGACCAGATGAAGAGTACATGAGGTTAATTAGGGCGATTGCAACACCGGCATCAATTTCAAGCTTGCTGGCGCTGATCATTTTCAGTGTTACGACGGCAATAGCAGGTGAGGCTGGGAAAAATGAGGTGCGCGTCTTCAGTTCTGAAGATGTCAATCCTGCATTGATAGAAGAAAGTCTAGAGCCGGAAATTAATATTCAGCAGTTCGATAATCGTGATGTACAGGAATACAGCATCAATGATCGCGTTTATATGATTAAGATTACCCCAAAGTACGGTTCCCCCTATTATCTTGTCGATCCAGACGGTACCGGAGAAATGGAATACAAGCGTGATACTGTCGGCCTTCAAGTTAACCCACCGCAGTGGACACTGTTTCGATGGTAGTCTCCTGTCCCGTGACAACTGTACCTAACCCAACATGAGTAGATCATCGTGATGACATTAAACAAACTACCTCTCATTGCATTATTGTTTACAGGTTTGACAGCGCACGTCGGAGCTTCGGCAAGTAGCCTGGAAGCTGTAAAAAAGCATGGAGCCGTTCGTTGTGGTGTCAATCAGAACCTGCCTGGTTTCGCTGAAAAAAATAGCAAGGGAGTATGGTCAGGGCTGGATGTGGATTTATGCCGCGCAGTTGCGGCCGCTGTATTCGCTGATGCATCAAAGGTTGAATATGTTCCAGTCTCGGCGACAGATCGCTTCAAATCGCTGTCTGCAGGGAAGTTCGATATTCTGTCAAGAAATACAACGTGGAATCTGTCGCGCGATACCGGAATGAAAATCACTTTCACCGGTATTAATTACTATGATGGTCAGGGCTTTATGCTGCTCGCTGAGTCCGGCATACGCAGTGCTCTGGAACTTACCGGCTCAACCATCTGCGCAGAAAAGGCAACAACACATATCGATAATCTTAAAGACTATTTCCTGCTTAACAGAATGAAATATAGCCTCAGGGAATTTGACTCTGCACAGGAATCGTTACAGGCCTTTGAACAGGGGAAGTGTGATGTAATAACCTCAGACCAGTCTTCATTATACTCACTGCGCACAGAATTAAAGAATCCCCAGTCGGCAAAGGTGCTTGCAGAAATCATTTCCAAAGAGCCCTTAGGCCCTGCTGTTGCTGTTGGTAATTCTAACTGGGCAAAGATCGTCCGCTGGAGCCTGTTTGTTATGCTGGATGCGGAGGAAGCCGGCATCTCTACGAAGAATGTCGACCAGGTTAGAAAGGTGTCGCGCGACCCTGCAGTCCGCCGCTTACTTGGGCTGGAAGAAAACTCAGGCAATAATCTTGGCCTGGACAAAGACTGGTCATACAACATTATCAAACAGGTCGGAAATTATGCCGATTCATTTGATCGCAATGTGGGGAAGGGGTCACCGCTTAAGGTTAAGCGCGGTTTGAATGCCCTGTGGCGGGATGGTGGGTTGCATTATGCACCGCCGATTGATTAGTTTTGTGCTGGTGCACGGCTTGAATATTTTCTTTTTTTTTCATTTTCTTGAATTAAGCTGAGTTTTTCGTCCTTCATGGACGAGTTACTTTTCTTTACTTGTCTAAAGAAAAGTAACCAAAAGAAATGACACCCGCATGCTTGCCCTTCGGGTTCCCTGCGATGCTCGATCGAGCCGGCGGGATGTGAAACTCGCTACGCTCAGACAACACATCCCGACTACCCCGGCTCAATCTGCGCTTCTCGGCAAGCCTGAACGGGATTTGAGGTCAAAACCGAACGTCAAAACCAGAAAGCACCCTATCGCCTGTTGTAGGAGCGCCGCTCGGCGCGATTCTATTTCGTAGGATAGTGCGCAGCTAATGCAATCGTGCCGAGCGGCGCTCCTACACCATTCCGTTTAATTTTAGTTTTTGACAGCCCATCCCCTTTTAGGTTGTCGAGCACTGGAAGGACGAAAAACTCAAATCAATTCAAGAAACCAAATAAAAATTTATGCCACAAAACCAGAAATGACAACGACTCAACCGAGTAAAAAACTAAATCAGTCAGCCGTACACGCCATATCCTGCCCACAACAAAGCGGGTATTTATTAATCCAGGAAGTGATGAAGGTGGCTGTCCATGTGTTCTCCTTAGTAGTGTTTTGGCTAGTTATCCGGGTCAATTCGCACATACTTCCCATGATCGAACTCGGAAAAGAAGTGTTCCACCATAGGATGATTGATGGGCTCCAAAACTTCATCGGTCTCTAAATTTTGTTCAGCAACATACGTGGAATGATCACTCCCATGAACTAGCACATGGTACCAAGGCTTATTTTTCGGAGGGCGGGATTTTGCCACT
>JBLYYR010000278.1:0-8611 GCA_048550195.1 Arenicellales bacterium | reverse complement strand
TTTGTCGTTGGCACGAACCGCAGCCGAGACCGGTGGCACATTGCCGGCAATATTGAATGCAGGAAATGAGGTTGCTGTGCAGGCTTTTCTCGATGGTGTAATACGTTTTGACCAGATTATTCAGCTGGTAGAAGAGACGATGAATGCAGTTGACCATGAACCGGAGCAGACACTGGAGAATGTCCTTGCTGCAGATCAACAGGCACGAGATTTTTCTGTTAATCGCCTATCAGAGATTTCATAGATAGCGCATGAGACTATAAATAATATAATTATTACAATATGTTAGAGCTTTTATATAGTATTGTTGGATTCCTTATTGCACTGGGCATACTTGTTGCTGTGCATGAGTTCGGGCACTTTTGGGTTGCCCGAAAACTCGGTATAAAGGTGCTGAAGTTTTCGGTTGGCTTTGGCCGGGCAATCTGGTCACGCACTGCGCGTGACGGTACCGTTTATGTTCTGGGCGCTTTGCCGCTCGGTGGTTATGTCAAAATGCTGGATGAAAACGAAGGTGAGGTCGCTGAGGAAGACAAGCCCCGTGCCTTTAACCGGCAACCAATCTGGAAACGCATGCTGGTAGTAGTGGCTGGCCCCATGTTTAACTTCCTGTTTGCAATCGCGGCATACAGCCTGGTTTTTGTTGGGGGCATGGAAGGCCTTACTCCTGTTGTCGGCAAGGTAGTTGAGGGCTCGGTTGCCGAAAGTGATGGTTTTCGCAGCGGCGATCTGCTCCTGTCTGTGGATGGACGCAAGCTGAATACATGGCAGGAGCAGCGGCTGTATTTGTTCAGCAAGGCGCTGGCGCGTAAAACTGTTCAATATGAAGTACAGACCAGTGACGGCAGAAATATCACCCGTGATCTGAATCTTGCAGATGTGCCAATGTCAAAAATTGATGCCAGACTGGTGGCGGGCGGCATCGGGCTGATTGGCTGGTATCCAACGGTATTGCCAATTATTGATCAGGTAGTCAGCGGCAAACCTGCGTTTAATGCAGGTCTAAAGCAGGGCGATTTAATTACTGCCATTGATGGTGAAAAGATTAGTAGTTGGGATGATGTCGTAAACTTGATATCGGCCAGCCCGGGACAACAGCTAAAACTTGATGTTTCCCGTAATGGCTATTCTGAATCTATTTTTGTCGTACCGGAGGCAGTAGCGGATGGCGAACGGGAGATTGGGCGCATAGGAATCAGCGTGCAGCCGATAGAAGTCCCGGCAGACAGAATAGTCACGGTCAACTATGGTCTGATAGAGTCCCTGTATCGGGGCACAGAGACGACCTGGATGATGTCTGTGCTGACGCTGCGTATGCTGGCGAAAATGGTCACCCTTGAAATATCCAGCAAAAATATAAGTGGCCCGATAACCATCGCACAATATGCGGGAAAATCTGCGCAGATAGGTTTCAGTAGTTTTATACTGTTTCTGGCTATTGTAAGCGTTAGCCTGGGTGTACTTAATCTCCTGCCCATTCCCGTTCTTGATGGTGGCCATTTGCTTTATTACTCGATTGAGGCGGTTACCAGAAAACCGGTTCCCGAAAAAGTGATGATATGGGGCCAGCAAGTTGGTATCCTGCTGCTTTTTTTATTAATGTCTCTTGCCGTATATAACGATCTGGGACGACTATTTCCCTAAACAAATATAAGAACTGGATAATGATCAAATCAAAGATACTTTTTTTAAGCTTTCTTGCATTTTTCATATGGTCTATACAGGCCTCTGCACTGGAGGAGTTTGAGGTTACAGACATCCAGGTCAATGGAATACAGCGGATCTCTGCCGGTACTATCTTCAATTATTTGCCAATTAAGGTAGGAGATTTTGTTGATGATGCTGAAGTCAACGAAGCCATAAAAGCGCTGTTTGATACCGGTTTTTTCCAGGATATTGAGCTAAGCCGGGAAGGCGGTGTGCTGATTGTCGATATTGTCGAGCGTCCGACCGTTGCCAGCGTAGAGTTTTCCGGTAACAAGGAATTCGAAACCGAAGCACTGAAAAAAGGGATGTTGCAGGTGGGGTTTGGCGAGGGGCTGGTATTTAAAAAAGCCATTCTGGAAAAGGTGGCTCAGGAGCTTCGGACACAATATTATAGTAGTGGTAAATATTCAGTAGATATTAAAACAACTGTTACACCACTGGAAAGAAACCGGGTAAAAATCAATATTGATATAAATGAAGGGAAAACAGCCAGAGTCGGTGATGTTTCTATTGTAGGAAACAACGTGTTTGCTGACAAAAAACTATTAAAGGATTTTAAGGTAAAACCCAAAACCGGAATAAACAAACTGAATTTTCTCAGTAAGACAGATCAGTATTCAAAGCAGAAGTTGGCTGGCGATCTTGAGGCCTTGCGCAGTTATTACCAGGACCGGGGTTATCTGGATTTCAAAATTGAGTCCACCCAGGTGTCAATTAGTGAAAATAAAAAGAAAATATTCATCACCATCAATATTTCTGAAGGTGAGGTCTATACAATAAATCAGGTCAGTTTGCGCGGTAAGTTTGTGGTGCCTGAGGATGACCTGAAGGTACAGGTAACAATTTTTAAAGGTGATATTTTCTCCCGCAAGGAAGTAGAAAAAACCAGCAAGGCAATCAGTGACCGATTGGCAGAATCCGGATATACGTTTGCCAATGTTAATGCTATACCTGATATTGACAAGGAGAACCGAAAAGTTTCCTTTGTTTTTGCCATTGATCCCTCTAAAAGAGTTTATGTCAGGCGAATCAATATTTCTGGAAATACCACCACAACAGATGAAGTTATCCGGCGGGAACTGAGACAAATTGAAGGCGGCTGGCTGTCCACCAAAGATGTCAGACGTTCAAAAGTGCGTTTACAACGATTAAGCTTTTTTGAAGATGTAAATATTGAAACACCGGCCGTTCCCGGTACTGAAGACCAGGTTGATGTAAATGTCCGGGTCAGTGAGCGCCAGACCGGTAGCATGATGTTCGGTCTGGGTTATTCCGGGGCAGATGGCGTCCTGCTGCAGGCGAGTATCAATCAGAAGAATTTGTTTGGTTCCGGCAGGGAGCTGGATTTAAGTCTTGATACATCCAAAATCACAAAATCAATCAGATTGCGCTATTTTAACCCCTACTATACCGTCAATGGTGTAAGTCGCGGGTTCTATCTGACCTACACTGATATTGATGCGGCCGAGGCGAATCTTACCAGGTACATCAATGAAACCCTCAGTCTTGGTGTAAATTATCGTGTGCCTCTGTCAGAACATAACAGTTTTAGCTTTAGTTTTGGTCCTGATCGTACCCAACTGTCTGCAACGGATGGTACGCCGGATGAGATTCTGGCCTATATAGCTGTGCATCCGGATGACTGGTATTTAAAAACCACGGCAAGCTGGCTGCATGATACGCGTGATAGTATTCTTTACCCTACTACTGGTTTTTACGCGCGACTACTCGGTGAAACCTCAATACCGGGTAGCCAGGTTGATTACTACAAAGCCGGTCTGGCCTTCTCCTGGCATTTACCAACAATCAGTGAAGTTGTTCTGAAATTTAGCGGTGATCTGGGATATGGTGATGTCTATGGCGACACCCTGTTATTCCCATTCTACAAAAACTATTATGCGGGTGGCAGCAGTTCTGTCAGAGGATATAAAGCTCGCTCACTGGGGCCTCGTGACAGTAATGGGGATCCTATAGGTGGTAACCGCAGAGTCGTTGGCGGGTTTGATGTTCTGATTCCCTTCCCCTTCAGCGAAAAGAAAGATAAACGGCTATCTTTGTTTATGGACGGTGGTATGGTCTTCGGCCCAAGAGAGGACGTTGACCTGGCTGAAATGCGATATTCCTATGGCGTTGGATTATTCTGGTATTCACCGGTTGGCCCGCTGGCTATAAGCTATGCTTTACCAATCAATGATGAGCCCGGAGATGATCTGGAAAAATTCCAGTTCACAATTGGCAAGGGATTCAAGTAAACTATCAACCTGACAGTACTACTCTACTATCTTGAGAAATTAAAACCATGTCGAATAAAATTAAAGTTATTGCGTTTCTGGCTTTTGCGCTCGCATTCTTCCCTGCAATATCTTCTGCTGAAACAAAAATTGGCTTTGTTAATCTGGTCAAGTTAATTGAAGAAGCGCCGCAGGGGGAGTCAGCTACGAAGAAAATTGAAGCAGAGTTCAGCCCGCGAGACAATGCGATACGCAAGAAACAGAAGAAGCTTCAGAGCCTGGAGGCGAACCTGGAAAAAAATAGACTGGTTATGAAGGCTTCTGAGTTAACAAAGAAAGAAGCGGAAATCACAAAGCTTACCCGTAGCATCAAGCGCGAAGCAGACGAATTTCGTGAAGATTATAACCTGCGCAGAAACGAAGAGCTGAAAGTTTTACAAAAGGTTGTACGGGAAGCCATAAACAAAGTCGGGAAAGAAAACAAGTTTGATCTGATTTTAGCCGAAGGCGTGCTGTTCGCCAGTAAAAAAGCAAACATCACTGAGCTGGTATTAAAGAAACTGCGCAGTAAGTAAGGTCTTCACCGGTACTGTGGGCTTTCTGTTATCTGAACTGGCTGCTCAATTTGACCTTGGACTGAAGGGTTCGCCTGAAGCAAAAATTAGGACAGCAGCCAGTTTGCAAGATGCAGGTGAAGGCGATATCAGCTTCTGTACAGGTCGTCGCCATCTTTCTGATCTTGAAGGAACCCAGGCAACAGCAGTTATTCTTCACCCTGATATGGCTGAACACTGCAGGGGGAATGTGTTACTGAGTGAAAACCCGCACCTGGCTTTTGCAAGAATTGCTCATTTATTGCACCCGGTGAGACGTAAGTCGGCAGGAATCCACCCATCCTCCGTTGTCCATGCCGAGTCCTTTGTCCATGAAACGGCGAGCATCGCTGAAAACGTCATTATTGAAAAATCAGCAAAAATTGCTGCTGGATGCGAAATCGGGGCGGGCAGCTTTGTCGGAGAAGATGCCGAAATAGGGGAAGGTACAGTACTAAAGAATAACGTCACCATTCATCATGAAACTGTCGTCGGCAAAAACTGCATCCTCCATAGTGGGTGTGTTATTGGCTCAGATGGCTTTGGCCATGCACGTGAAGGTGATCACTGGCTTTCCATCCCTCAGCTCGGAAAGGTGGCGATAGGTAACGATGTCAGAATTGGGGCAAATTCAGCCATAGATCGCGGGGCCCTGGGCGATACTTTGATAGGCAATGGCGTCAAAATAGACAACCTGGTGCATATTGCCCACAATGTGAATATTGGAGACGATACCGCTATTGCCGCTTGTGCAGGTTTTGCAGGCAGTACGGTAGTCGGTAAACGGTGTACATTTGCAGGACAGGTTGGAGTAGTTGATAACATCAAGATCTGTGATGATGCACATTTCACGGGACAGACGGCAGTGCGTTCCGATGTCTTGCAACCCGGCGTATATTCATCAGGTATATTACTTGAGGAAAACAGTAGTTGGGCACGCAATGCTACGCGATTCAAAAGCCTTAATGATCTATTCAAACAGGTCCGGGATCTGACAAAGAACAGGTATAAATAACACGAAAGGCTAGATGATGAACACCATAGATATCCATGAAATTCTCAAATACCTGCCACACAGGTATCCCTTTCTCCTGATAGACCGAGTCACTGATTTTGAAAAAAATACATCATTAACTGCGATCAAAAATGTCACCTATAACGAGCCATTCTTTCCTGGGCATTACCCTAGCCGACCGGTAATGCCGGGCGTACTATTGATAGAAGTGATGGCCCAGGCTGCTGCTTTACTCGCTGCGATAAGCTCTGATGTGAAAGGGGGTGACAGCAACCTGGTTTATTATTTTGTTGGGGTAGATAAAGTGCGTTTCAAGCGACCGGTAGAACCCGGTGATCAGTTGAAAGTTGATGTAGAATTAACCAGAAAAACAAGAGGAATGTGGTTTTGCACAGCTGCAATTACCGTTGATGGTGACCGCTGCACCTCATCAGAATTGATGTTTACCGCTCGGGAGGTTTGAGTGATTTCCCCTCATGCCATTATTGAGGAAGGTGCTGTTATTGGAAAGAATGTCTCAATTGGGCATTTTTCCACTGTAGGAAAGGATGTGACGATAGGCGATGGGACTAAGATAGGTCCACATGTCACGCTCACCGGTCATACCCGCGTAGGAAAGCATAACCATATTTTTCAATATGCTTCTGTGGGTGAAGTTCCGCAGAGTACTGCTTATAATAATGAGCCGACTGGACTGGTGATCGGTGATAATAATGTTGTGCGCGAGTTCTGTACCCTCCACACAGGTACTCAGGAAGGTGGTGGTATAACACGTATTGGCAACGACAATTTTCTCATGGCCTATGTCCATATTGCACATGACTGCATACTGGGTAATAAAATAATTTTTGCAAATGGCTCTAGCCTGGCAGGCCATGTGGTAGTTGGTGACCATGTAATTTTTGGCGGGTTTACCCTGATCCATCAGTTCTGCAAAATTGGTGCCCATGTAATGACAGGCATCGGCGCGGTTTCTTTCAAGGACATTCCACCCTATCTCAAGGTGGCAGGCAATACAGCACGTCCATATGGGATCAATGTGAAGGGTTTGCAGCGTCGTGGATTTAATGAGGACGATATTTCAGCATTAAAGAATGCATACCGGATGCTCTATCGTTCACAGCTTAGCTTTCAGGATGCTATAAACGATATCAATAAGTTATTTGCTGATGATGTGAATGTAAAAATATTTACTGATTTTCTGGTCAATAGCGAGCGGGGTGTCGTTCGCTGAAACGATACCATGCAGGGAAGGAAAACATTTAAGATAGGCATCGTCGCTGGCGAAGTCTCGGGTGATCTGCTTGCTGCGGGACTAATTCGTGAGCTGAGGAAACACCCTTATACATTCGAATTTTCAGGTATTGCCGGACCGAAGATGCAGGAACAGACTTGTGAAAGCCTGTACCCAATGAAAAAACTGACACTCATGGGTCTGGACGGGCTTTTTGGAAGGTTGTCGGAAATACTGCAAATTCGCCGCAGCCTGGTGCAGTATTTTGAAACGGATCCACCTGATTTATTCATCGGCGTTGATGCCCCGGATTTCAATCTGGGCCTTGAAAAAAAATTACGTAAAGCAGGAATTCCTGTGTTGCACTATGTCAGTCCGACTGTCTGGGCCTGGCGAAAGTATCGCCTCAGGTCTATGCGCCACTCTATAGACAGGATCCTTGTTTTGTTTCCCTTTGAGCTGGATTTCTACCGCCAGCATAATCTGAATGCGAAACTGGTTGGTCACCCTATGGTCAGGGATATAAATAGTGAGCCGGATATTGAATCGTTGAGGAAAAGCTTTGGGCTTTCGTTACAAAAAAAAGTAATCGCTCTGTTGCCGGGAAGCCGGCGTGGGGAGATTCAGCGTATGACTGGGGACTTTTTACAGGCAGCGGTTGAACTTGCAGGGAAACACCCGAATCTGCAGTTTGTTACAGCCATGCCAGATTCCTCACTGATGGATGTGTTTGAGGCAGAAGTTCAAATGATGGATGTAGAAGGACTTGATCTGGTTCGTGTCGTTGGACATTCCAGAGATATTATGGCATCTGCAGATATTCTCATGCTTGCTTCAGGCACAGCTGCTCTTGAAGCGGCAATTGTCGGCAAACCTGTTGTTGTTGCTTACAAAGTTTCCTGGCTTACAAAAACCATGGTGCAATTGCTTGCCAGAGTGAAATATTTTTCCATGCCGAATAATCTGGTCGGCTATAGACTGGTTCCGGAACTGATGCAGGATGATTGTACGCCTGACAATCTTGAGCGTGAGGTATCTCGATATCTTGGTGATGAAGCAGAGGCCAACAAAGTTACAAAAGCATTTAAGCAGATACGAGAAAGTCTGGATCTTGATTCCGACCGACTGGCAGCAGAAACAGTGCTGGACATGCTGGGCTTGAGTAATGAAATAAAGCCGGTGCAGGGGCAGTAAAGGTGTCCTGTTTATTCGTCGCAGGGGTCGATGAGGTTGGCCGCGGTCCACTGGCAGGCCCGGTTGTGACAGCGGCAGTTATACTTGATAGCCGACATGTTATAGACGGTCTGGCTGATTCGAAGCGTCTGACTGAAAAAAAACGTCAGCAACTGGACCAGCTGATCAGGCAGCATGCTGTTAGTTACTCAATAGGGCAGGCTGATGTTCACGAGATCGATCAGCTGAATATTTTACAGGCGACCATGCTGGCGATGCAGCGAGCGGTAGCCGGACTAACAATAAAGCCTGACAAGGTGCTGGTGGATGGAAATCATGCTCCCACATTTTCCTGCAAAGCAGAAGCTATTGTAGGCGGCGATGGACTGGTCGCTGAGATTTCAGCTGCCTCAATCATTGCCAAAGTGTATCGTGACCGTATGATGAATGACTTGCATCATCAGTACCCGCAGTATGGTTTTGACCGCAACAAAGGGTACCCCACCCGCATGCATCGTGAAGCATTGCAGAAGTATGGTGTAACGCCATTTCACCGCCACAGTTTTGCACCGGTAAAGCAGGCGATTGAAGACCATGCCTAAGCACCCATTTATCCATCTTCATCTGCACTCGGAATATTCCCTGGTAGACAGCATCC
>JBLYYR010000277.1:0-3085 GCA_048550195.1 Arenicellales bacterium | reverse complement strand
TACATGTTCCGTGATACTACCCACTGGCGGAATTACACCGAAAGTGACCTGTTCAAGGAGTTGTCCGCTGGCTATACCAAGGCTACCGGCAACTATATCGTGGCCCACACCTACTACGGCCAGCGTCACGCGACCTCTAACAAGCCACTAAATTCTTGCGCTGACATGAAGAATCTGAAGATCCGCGTGCCCAATGCACCGCTTTACATGATGTTCCCAAAAGCATGCGAAGCCAATGCAACACCGATCGCTTTCGCCGAAGTGTATCTAGCCCTGCAACAGGGTGTCGTGGATGCTCAGGAGAATCCACTGCCGACTATCAAAGCAAAAAAATTCTATGAAGTGCAGAAATTCATCAACCTAACCGGCCATATTTCCGACAGCCTGCTAACCATCATCGGCGGACCTCTCTGGAATAAACTCTCAGAAGCTGACCGTGAAATCTTTATTGGGGTAATGAAGGATGCGGCGCTGAAAGCGAGCCAGGACATCGTTGATGCTGAAAATTCTCTGGCCGAGTGGTTCGAGGCTCAGGGCGTCACCGTCAACCGTGTTGACATCACGCCGTTCCGCGAAGCGACCATGAAACTCCACAATGGCCCGGATGCCACTTGGTCCCAGGATGTCTATGACCGGCTGCAGGCCATCAAATAAACCTTAACCGCTTATCGGGTGAAGATTTAAAGGGGCGGAAATGACTGAGCATACAAATAATCTTGAAGATTCCAACAATGATACCTCAAGCGGCTTCATCGAAGACGTCGAGGTCAACTGGAGAGACTACAGTATAGAAGACTTCGTCTCTTTCGTGATCTTCTGGGTTCTTGGTGCCGTCGTTTTCGCCCAGTTTTTCAGCCGCTATGTGCTGAATGACTCAATTGCCTGGACTGAAGAGATTGCCCGATATTTACTGATCGCTGTAGCCTTTGCAGGGGCGCCGATTGCGGTAAGGAAAAACACCCACATTCATGTGGAATTTTTTTATCGTTTCATAAACCGTCGCTTCGCTCGTTTCCTTTCGACCCTTGTGGATCTGATTAGAATCGTTTTCTTTTCATACGGTTCCCTGATATCCTGGAAAATCCTCAAGATCATGAAGACTCAGTATATGACAGCCATCCATGTTTCGATGATCTGGATTTACAGCCTGGTATTTGCCGGTTTCCTGCTGATGACCTACCGTGCCATCCAGGTAGCCCTAAAACACTGGAAACAGGGCTACAGTTCACTGGATCATAAGCCTGAAGACAACACCCTGGCCTGAGCCGACGAATCTAGATGCCTACTGATTAAATCTTTTTCGAGTTTGTAATCATGCTAATTGCAATAATGCTGGTGATTCTCTTTTCGCTCCTGATTATCGGTGTACCGGTTGGTATCGCGCTGGCAGGAAGTTCCATGGTCTGGGTCCTGATGTCCGGTTCCGTACCTGACTTTGTGGTTATTCACCGCATGGTTAACGGGGTCGACAGTTTCCCCCTGCTGGCCATCCCGTTTTTCATCCTGGCCGGAAATCTGATGAATTCTGCTGGCATCACAAACCGGATTTTCGCCTTTGCCACCGCCTGCATTGGATGGCTCAGAGGCGGACTCGGGCATGTTAACATCATCGCCTCGGTACTTTTCGCTGGTATGTCTGGGGCCGCCGTTGCCGACGCCGGCGGTCTCGGGACAATCGAAATTAAGGCCATGCGCGATGCCGGATATGATGATGATTTTGCCGTCGCCGTCACCGCCGCCTCATCGACCATTGGCCCGATTATCCCTCCGAGCTTGCCCATGGTTGTTTACGGAGTCATGGCTTCAGCCTCGGTGGGGCAACTATTCACGGCTGGTTTTATTCCAGGTCTTCTGATGGCCGTGGCATTGATGCTGTTGGTTGCCTGGTACGCCAAGAAAAGGAATTATCCGCGGGATAAACGCTTTTCAATCAAGCTGCTCGGTACCACCTTCAAAAGAGCTTTCCTGTCTCTGATGACACCAGTTATTATCGTAGGCGGCATTCTCACTGGGGTCTTCACACCCACTGAGGCGGCAATTTCAGCGTGTGTCTACGCCCTTATTCTTGGGATATTCATTTACAGAACATTGACCTGGAAAAGGCTCTTTCATGTCAGCATGGATACTATCGAGACCTCAGCGATCATTCTTTTCATTGTTGCAGCGGCCTCGATTTTCGCCTGGATTCTCACCAGTAACCGGGTGACCGAACACTTTGCTGGAATACTCATGGGAATGACGGATAATCCGCTGCTCATCCTGCTCATGCTGAATCTCGTCCTCTTTATCGTCGGTTGTTTCATGGAGACGGTCGCGGCCATAACCATTCTCGTTCCTGTACTCCTCCCCATTGCGGTAGGAGTTGGAGTCGACCCGGTTCACTTCGGCGTTATCATGGTGTTGAACCTGATGATCGGTCTGCTGACACCGCCAGTGGGGATGGTCCTTTACGTCTTGTCTCGGGTGGCGGGTATAAGTTTCGAGCGCTGCTCTGCCGCCACACTGCCATTTCTCTTCCCACTGCTGGTGGTTCTGGCCCTGATCACCTTCGTACCGACTTTTTCAATGTGGTTGCCCACATTGATCTACCGTTAGGCTTTCGAGGTTGCTCCTTGAAACTAGCTGGAACGGTTGGACTCACAATGGGAGTCCCTCTGGGTAGGATCTAAAATCATCTGCAAAGCACAGGCAGACCTGGCAACGGTTCGTGAATACTTTGGATTAGTGTGGAGAATTGGTATAGGCCGGACAGGAAGCAGCCAGATGGCCCAATGCCACTGCACGGTCTCGTCCCAGTGAAGGAAGAGGAACGAGATCCTACTTTGACTAATAAGCCTCATGAAGGTCTTTTGTCTTATTAAGACATTTAAACGGAGGAAAGATCTGTCATTAAAAGCCAGCGAGATATTCCATTGGATTAGAATCTCTGGATAATCCTTTTAAAATCTCTTAATTATCTCTGAACTCTAACTGTCGAAAGTTTACTGTTTAATTCCTCAGATCAGAAGGAAATCCTGATGGCATAATGGGCGGTAGTAATATTTGTTTTTATCCCCCTTTAAGCGTTTTGATAGAAGCTTGAGCT
>JBLYYR010000276.1:0-9331 GCA_048550195.1 Arenicellales bacterium | reverse complement strand
TTTTAGTTGCAATTGACAGATTAATGCCGGCTGTAGATATGGATACCATAAATCAACATACAAAATATATCACCACCGATAATTCAATGAAGGTATTGTCATTTTTTCTCTTAGCAAAAGTTATTGCAGATATAGTAAAAAACGACCTTAATAGTATTCAAAATAATTTTTCAGATGAAGATATTGTAGAGAATTTATCATCACATCGTCAATCTTACCAACAGATGGGAGAAAGCCTCCTAAGCATGAAGAGGCAAGCTACCAATATTGAAATTGAACAACTTAACTATGCGTTTAAAAAACAAATTAGGATTGGAATAAAAATCACGATTGAATTAAATAAGTATTTAGGAAGAAATAATACTGCCTTAGAAAAAAAACTAGATCAGCTTCCAAATGATGATAATGATAAACTTCTTGATGATTTAAAAAGTACAATGGGCTCACTCCTAAAGGAACTCGAAAAGAACCCACTGCATAAATGAGACTAATCCTGTGGCCACTATATTAAACACCGATTTTAAAACCGTTTTTAATCGCGCCCTGTTAATTCAAATCAATCGAAGCGCTATGGTTGCCAGGCTTACCTAAGTTAATCGCTTAGGGTGCGATTGAAGGCGGCTGTCACTTTGTGCAGCCTTGGATGCTGCTCCCGTGTATTACGCCCGTAATACTGTTGTTTGTTATTTGATAGTCAACTGTAATTCCGATAGCAGGGTAAGTCGCTGACTGAATGCACTGTCCTTTTTTCTGCAGTGCACTTCCACTGTACATTTCTGATTCCCGTGTAAGGAATTTTGCATCACTGTGGGAATACCATTTTGAAAGAATGTTATTGATCATCATCTTGTTTACAAGTAAACCTACCCCACTATCCGACATACAAGCAGGGTCATCAAAGGTAATCACCCCGTTAGATCCTTTCATAGAACCGTGAAAGTAAGTGTTATCTTTTTTAACTTCTTGTGTGTACCAGCATTTGCCACCTTTATCATTTTGTATGTAGCCTTTTTTTAAAGCACCTGTTGGGCCCGCATTTGCTATAGAACTAACAGATAACAGCAGAATTATTGCTAAAGCCTTCATTTCTCCTATCCCTCTTTTGTTAATAAGAATTAGTTACTGAACTAATTTTTTTATGGAATCCCTTATTGAACTACATGTTCGATAATTACTTGCAATATATACCATCTTCTTATAACCATCAGGATTACATATGAGTAATGTTGTGCCTTCTACATCATCCGTTCTTTCACACGGGGGCAACGATATCTCATCAAATTTCTCCTGGATAGAATCCCGATCCCGATATGATTCAGTGCAAAAAGTAATCCCGCTTTTGTCACTCGCACTGAAAAAGTAAACTGCGTTTGCTGATGCTGAAACAATTAATAAAAATATAATAATTAGTATTTTCATCGTACCACCCTTTCCTTTATCGCCACTCATGATTAGAAGCCACAACTTTTCCAATCACCATAAACTCCGTATCAATCTGCTCCTTATTAATAGTGTATGGAGGGTAGGATGGATTCTCACTTGAGACCTGAATCATATCACCGGGTAACAGCTGCAGGTACTTAACAACCAGGTCTTCGCCAATTCGGACTACGTAAGCGCTGCCGCCCCGGATCTTTGACTGGGATGTATCGATCAGGACAGTATCACCGGATCCCAGCTTCGGCTCCATTGAGTCACCTATTATCTCGACAAGTGCCAGATTCTCCGGGTCCAGGCCTTTCTTCTCTAACCAGTCTTGCCGAAATGCAAGGTGGTCTACAACTTGCTCGGAGCTGACCAGGGCACCGTGGCCACCTGATACTTGGATATCCATGCGGGGTACGAGCTGGAAGTCGCTCTGTTTATCATCATACATATAGGTTGCTTGTGACTCTCCTATACTCAGCCCATGACTAGACTGTGCATTAAAAATGGATTTCTGGGTTTGCAGTTCCTTGCTCCTTTCACCAGTAATAATGTACTGGTTGTCTACAGCGTGAGCCACGGCGGCAAAATACTTTGCATCCGGAACGTTCCTGCCAGCTTCATAATTCCGCTGTGAATTAACACCAACACCGCCAAGAGCAGCGAAGTACTTTTGAGTAACACCAATTCTTTCTCGCTCAGACTTAAGTCTAGTGCCAATAATTTTAGCTATCTCGTCCATATTTCCCTTGACTATTAATATATTATTACTCAACTATCATAAGCGTTAAGATTTCACCCTTCGAGAGGTAAAATATGGACGCTATCGACATCAACTATAAATTAGCAAAAAAAGGTATCTCACAAACCAACCTTGCACGCAGCCTTGGGGTTTCAGTAGTAGCTGTACACCGTGTAATCGCTGGTGAAATTTCATCATACAACATCGCATCATATATCGCTCAAAGACTTGACCAGCCAATTACAAAGCTATGGCCTGGTCGATACGACAAGCGTGCTGCCTGATTACCCACGGCTTAATAATAGAGAAATCAACAAAACATGTCACTGGTAAAAAATGTAGAACCTTTCTCCGGCGAACAACCTGATTTATTCCGGCAACTAGAAGACCATACCCCAGCACTCCACGCAGACAATGCACCTGACTTCGACCTCGAAGACTCCCTGCGCATCACCATCAAGGAAATGCTACGGGATGCCCGGAACCGTTATGGCCTGAGCCGAGATCGCATCGTTGAACGTATCAACCTCTGCCTTCCAGAAACCAATCACATCACCACCCGCAAGCTCAATGCCTGGTCGGCTGGCAGCAAAGAAGATCATCCCGTACCGGCATGGGTGCTGCCTGCTTTGTGCTGGGCCTGTCACGGAAATATGTCACCCATGTCGCTACTGAGCAATGTGCTGGGGCTGCACCTGATTGACGAAACAGAATATCTCGCAGCACAGCTGGGGCGGGCAGTAACCGATAAGGCCGCCGCGGCTAAAACAGAAAAGCTAATTAAAGCAAAACTAGGAGTTTACAAGTGAGCAAAGAACTAGGCGAAGTAATCGATGTAAAAAACATTCAGCAGCGCGACAGCCTTAATCAGGTCATTGGGCGCATGAAAATGACTGCCTCTATATCAAAACTGATGACCGTCGGCTATTTACGAGACCTGCACGTAATCAAGGAAAACAAGCTATACCGTGTATTTAAAGGTGAAGTAGGCACCAGCAGCGATGGAAAGAAAATCGCCGACGTCGGCACATGGGACGGTTTTTGTAAACATATTGGGTTTTCACGTCAGAAGGTGGATGAAGACCTCATAAATCTTGCTTTATTTGGTGAGGATGCATACGAATCACTGCAGGCTGTTGGGCTTGGTTATAGAGAGATTCGTCAAATAAGAAGCCTGCCAGAAGAGCAGCGCCTCGAAATACAGGGCAAGGTAATTGATGCCGGAGACAAGGGTGAAGTCAAAGCACTCATTGAAGAATTTGTAATAGAGAACACTGATCTCAAAGATGACATTGAAGCGATAGAACGGGAAGCAACAAAACAAGAAAAAGCGGCAGAGACATATCGACTTGAACTGCTCGAAGCAAAAGAAAGACTCAAGGAAAAAGTTAAACCCGGACCGTTACCTGAGTATGTTGAGAACATACGCATATCATCCACCACCTGGACAGAAGAGGCTATTGATTGCCTTGATCGGATGGAGTCCTTGTTTGGCAAGCTGTCGCACCCTGAAATCGAGATGGATATTAAGAGTCCTGATTTTCAATCCAATTATGATGTTGCTGCCACAACCTACGCCTTTAATATCCGCTACATTCTAGCCAAGGTTAGCCGCATGGTTAAGCTGTGCAACAAAGAGCTGGGCGATGATATCCGTGAAGAGATTATGGATATACCGGTACTGGATGATAAGCAAATTGCACATATTAATAGTGCCCGGAAATTAATGCGTGATGAGCACGATCTTAAGGACAAGTACATCGGTCATAAGGTAGCCAACAAAACAAATAAACGTGGTCGCCGACCGGGCACCAAAGTCGCAAAGAAAGCCACAAAGAAAGCCGCAAAGAAGTAGCACCCAGTGGCCCTTCCTACCCCCATCAATAAACAGCTTGCGCCTGCTCAACTCGACGCCGAGTTATCCGACTGGGAGAAGCTGCCTAAAGCCAAGCGTGATAAGGCACAGAAACGCGCGGCAGTGGTGTTGCCGATTATGCTCTTGATGGAGGAAGGGTCTTTTACATTATCACGGGCAGTCGAATCCATGCTGTTAGATGTGCGGCACAGCTCCGAGGGTGATTTTACAAAGGCTGCTATCGCACTCGGGCGAAATGGCAACCCACCCAGCCGAGCAAGCCTGATCAACTGGTGCCAGGCATATCAGAAGCATGGGCTGATGGGCCTTGTCGCTGGACATAAAGGTAAAGAGCGGGAGGTGCGGGGATGGGAAGCCGCAGCCATGCGCTATTACCAGATGCCAAGCAAGCCATCCTTTAATGCAGTCTCTGAATGGTTGCAAGCTGATGGATATGAATCAGCAACGTACCCGCGCATACGCAGTTACCTTAAATCCTTACCGGCAGAGCACTTAATGAAAGGGCGTCTGGGCCCACGATTAATTGAGAACACAAAGAAGACATTTACACGCCGTGACACGTCAGGCCTGCAGCCCGGTGATGTTTACCAGGGCGATGGCTACACACTCGATATCTATCTAAAACACCCAACTGGCAACCGTCCGTGGCGTGCTGAGCTGACTTTATGGCTGGATGTTGCATGCCGTTACATTGTCGGCTGGTATATCAGCGATGCGGAGTCTGCACACTCTACCTTGTTTTCATTGAGTCACGCGCTGCTCAGTCATGACCATATCCCATCGTGCTTGCACATTGATAATGGCTCGGGTTTCAAAAACAAAATGATGTCGAATGAATGTACCGGCTTCTACGATAAGTGGGGCATTTCTATTATGCATTCACGTCCTTACAACGCTAAAGGCAAAGGACATGTGGAGCGAATATTCGGCACCATCAAGGGCAAGTTTTTAAAGAAGTTCCCCGGCTATTGTGGCCATGACATGGACAACGAAGCCCAGCAGCTATATCTCAAGAAATGCAAGGCTGGCGATGAAGAGCTGATGTCGCGCGATACGTTTGTTGATGAGTTCAGCAACTGGATTGATGTGTATCACGCCACGCCTCATGGCGGCTTAGACGGCAAGACACCTGCATCACAATGGGAAGGGTTAGTTAATACACCGGTTGCACCTAAAAGTGCTGCACTGTTCTGGCCACGCAGCAGACGCGTTGTTTCACGCCAATGCATTCGTTTAGATAATCGGGAGTATGTGAATAAAGACCTGTTGAGCTACGACAAGAAAAGCCTGATTGCCGAATACAGCATTCATGATGATTCTTACATTCGTGTGCTGGATGACAAGGAGCGGTGGATCTGTGATGCCACATTGGTGAAAAAAGCAGACTACCTGCCCGCATCACGGATTGATGAGAACAACCGCAAAAAATCGATCGCCGCGACCAGGCGACTGCAATCACACATTCAAGAAGTCGAAGACCGCGCCCACCTGGCGATCACACATGACCAGGCTAACGACGGCATCGCAGAGATTTTGCCGGATGCACCTGCCAGGCAGGTTGCACAGGCAGAAAAAGAAACAGGGATCGATTTCTCGACCCCTGAATTTGAACCCGTTCAAACCCCATCCTCCAGCAAAGATGATTGGGATCCGAACGACTACATTTGAGGAGCATACCATATGCCACAAGTAAATGAATACGCCTACCCTGAAAAATGGGGCAAGCAATATAAAGAACTACACATCAGGCGTGTGAAAATAATTATTGATCACCTGAATTCTGCAAAGGTGTCAATGGCTGAGCTGTTTAAGTTAGCAGGGATGAGCTCCAGCACAGGCAGTCAAATACTATCTGGTAAATATCCAACGTCTCCGCAAAAGCAAATAGACACCCTGCATGATGTTGTTCTTTCATCCAGGCGTCGACATGCCGATACATCTGCATTTGATATTCCGTTCGTTGAGACATCTGTCTGGACAACGGTATCTCGCGTGTGTGATGGAGCCAGAGCACTAGGTAGCACGGACAGCCTGGGTGCGGTTTACGGGTTTGTCGGTGTAGGTAAAACGACGGCACTAAAAGAGTACTGCAATCGAAATTCCGGTGCTTACTATTTCCGCGCCTTCCGAGGGATGACGGTAGGTGTTTTACTCGATCGGTTGGTAGATAGATTGGGCGCAACGGTTAAACGCAACAACGTGTATTCAGCGGGATCAAATGCCGCAAAGCTCAATGGCGTTATAGAGAGCCTGGCAGGAAAAGACCGGTTGATAGTCATGGATGAATCAACGCGCATGCACTCCGCATGCTTAGACCTGCTGCGTGACATTGCAGATGATGCCGAAGTGGGTTTAGTGCTGGCTGGGCGCGAGCAACTTGAGGCGATGCTGCAATCTGAAGAGGGCCGCTACGGTGAAATAAGCAGCCGTGTATTCGTATGGCCACCTGTGATCAGGGGCATTACAGAAAACGATACGCGGTTAATTGTTGACGCTTTTTATAACACCCGTCACACAGGCATTGGGGATGATTGTCACGACATGTTCTGGCAATGCTGTGCCGGATCCGCACGAGGCCTACGTAACCTTTTGCGATCAGTGCATACCTATTGCCACCGTAAAAAAGTAGATCCCACACCCGCCGTCATTAGTGACAGCTGGACCCGCGCCATGCGCACTCACCGTCGCCGTAATGCAGCTTAAGGAGAATCAAATGAAACTCATAGAACCAGAAATGTATAGCATCATGAATAGCATTACCAGGCTGGCTGTTAGCACCTATAAGGCTCCAGTATTTACAGATGAATGGATTGAGCGCTGCGCGTTGATTTATAAGCGTCGGCATATCTCCAATTACGGCATTCCGTTTTTCTCATTTGTTGAATTTCCACGACAAGTATTGGTTGGGATCCGCCAGCGCCAGAAGGCGAAAGCAGCAACGACCAGGTTGATTGACCAGGCGACCGATCAAATGCATAAACTGAATCAACGCCCTGGGCATGCTGGCGCGCAAGAGATTCGTTTGTGCGGGTGTCAATTGGTGCAGCCCATGCATCCAAGGCGGCCCGTTAGCAAGAAACGGATAGGACGTCTACATTGATGTGTTCATGCCCTGAGTGTGGCAATCGCTCATCCGTAACGGTCTTTATTTCCGATATCTACAGCAGACAACTCGGCAAAATTCTGGCCGAGCTGCCTCGCCCTGTCGGCATGGTGGTACTCGAGTATATATCGCTATTCCGCCCGGCAAAAAGATCATTGTGCTGGGGGCGAGTTTTAAGGCTTCTCGAGGAATTATCGCCACACATCCAAACCAATATCGTCTGGCGCAATGGCAATAACAGACCTACCTCTACCGAGATCTGGGCCGAGGCCATGCAGCAAATGCTGGATCAGAGAGATACCCTCACCCGTCCACTGAAATCACATGGCTATTTGTATGAAGTGGTGTTTCGCATGGCAGATAAACAGGCAGCCGCAGCAGAGCGTAAGCATGAAAAGAACCTGCGCAGCAGTAGTGCACACAGTGGAGGGCCTGCCTTGGCCAGTAAAACAATACCCCATCATTTGCAACTGAATACATTGAGGGGTGAGCTGGATTCATTAACACGACTAAATGATGCATCGCCAAACCCTCAACTCGCTGAGCAGATAGAAAAAGTAAAAGAGAAAATTACAAACATGGAACTACCGAAATGAGTTATCGCATGTACATAAAAAATGAGTTTTCTGAAGCTGACCTGAGAGAGCTTGTCCGTTTTGTAAACCACCAAATAGGTGACTTTGGTTTGTGGTGTGCACGCGAGCATGGCGAAGGCTATGAACTGGTTGACCGGGTAAGGCAACTTGATGAAGACATGGAGCATAAGGGCTGATGCTTGAACGCAGCGAGATTAAAGAAGCGGTTATGTTGACCCTGCAAAGACATCAAGGCAAGGCTAACACAATCACGATGATCGAGTTGACCGCAGCTGTGATGGATTTCTTCATTATCCCGAATGAGAAATACAACCAGTCCCGAGCAGTGCGTTCGGTGATACGTCAATTGCGTTTTGAAGGTGTCCCCATCGGGCACTGTAACAGTGGTTATTTTCTAGCCAAAGATCAGAAAGAACTGGATGAAACCGCCGACCTCATTCAGCGACGCGCGGTGAGTTCCTTGCAGTTAGTCAGAGAACTTCGCCGCATCAATGTCGGCGAATTACTACAACAGCTCGAGATTGAGCTTAACAATGAAGAAGGAGAAGTGTAATGGCAAGGGCCGCTACCAAAATTAAGACCGAATCCGTTGATGCACCGAATAATCGAGATGATGCGGAAAACTATATGCGCCAGATCGGTGAATTGCAGAATCAAGTACAACGAACTCAGGCGGATATGAACGATGAAATCAATGCTATCAAGGCGAAATATCAGGAGAGCATGTTACCCATCAATCAGAAGATCGACACGCTGGCACAAGGGCTTAGTGCCTGGGCTATTGCCAACCGTGTAGACCTGCTGCCCGGCAATAAAAAAACCGTAAAAATGGGTACCGGTGAAATCAGCTGGCGCAAGACCCCACCGAGAGTTGCCGTGCGGGGTGCTGATACGGTAATCGCTAACTTGACATCCTTAGGCCTTGGTCGATTTGTTCGAAGCAAAGAAGAGGTCAACAAGGAAGCCATCCTGCTTGATAAGGAAGCCGTGTCAGGGATTAAAGGCATCAGCATCACTCAACGTGAAGAGCTGGTAATCAAGCCTGATGTCTCCGAGCTGGAAAAGGTCGAGGTCATCAAGTGAGTAAGCGCGTGAACAATAAAAAAGGCAATAGAGTTAAGCGTAAGAATATGCGAGGAAGCCACCCGACCAAGTGCCGTGGAAATTCTGCACGGTATTTTAGCAAAGCGCTGGCTCCCCCAGATGTTCGACATCTCAATACCCCAGCGGAGAGGGGAAAAAGAAAATCATTATTCAGGAGATTATTTGATGCCTTCAACAGGAGATTATTTGATGCCTTCAATTAAGAAAACAATCAAACAGATTCGTCGACCAGGTTCTCGTGCCAGTGGGATGGAAAAGGTTATGCATGTGATAGGAGCCTCTGTTGATGATGCTCGGATATCACTATCCGGTAATCACAATTACTCGTTGCGCGTTCTTGAGGTGGCGTTAGCGCTTGAGAAAGATGGCCGCCAGCGAACGACTATGATCCAGCTGTTAAACCGTGCAATTAAAAAGGCCAAGGGGTAGTCATGCAAAGAATATTCGTGAGTATTGTTAGACCTAAAGATCCTCGTTCGATTAAA
>JBLYYR010000275.1:0-15921 GCA_048550195.1 Arenicellales bacterium | reverse complement strand
TTAAAAACCGGAACCAGACACCCAGTGCCACAACAATTGTCAGGGGCAAGGGGTAACGATGCAGGAAAAATTTATTATAAAAGCGCATCATTCCCTTGTGCATATGCCACATCACCCGTAGAGGGCGCTGCTTACTACTGAAGCCCTGGTAATGTGTCACTTCTATATCGGGTACGAAGAGCACTTTGTAACCCTTCTGGTTAAAACGCATACACCAGTCAAGGTCTTCGCAATGCAGGAAATACCCTTCATCAAGCGGGCCGACATCATCCAGTGCCTCACGGCTAACCAGCATCAGAGAGCCCGATATTGCATCAACAGGTACCGCTATTTCTGGCAATGGTTCACTGGACATATCAAAACCCTGTAACCACTCGGCAGATTTTGTGAAATGAGTTAAGCCAAGAAGCCGTACGATGGTTCGCCAGGGAGTTGGTACCCTACGCCTGCAACCTTTTTGCTCGGTACCATCCGGGTTAAGAACCCGGCAACCCAGCATACCGGTCTGTTCATTTTCTCGAAAAGATTGCAGTAAACGGTTTATTGAATCGGGCTTGATTAAACAATCAGGATTCAGAAACAGAAAAAAATCCCCTTCAGCCTGCCTGAGAGCAATATTGTTCGCGCTCGAAAAGCCAAGATTGCTGCTGTTGCGAATAATAGTCAGCCTGGGATCATTGCCGAACTCATGCTCCAGCAGTTTGATTGAGTTATCTGCCGAGGCATTGTCCACAACAATGACCTTTACCGGTATATCCGAGGCAAAGACCTTGCTGACCGAGCGAGCAAGCAGTTCGCCGCCATTGAAGTTAACGATGATCACAGAAACAAGATTTTTATTTATCACGGAGTCCATGCCAGCTTATTTCTGTCTATATAGATAAGGACGAAGCAGCCCATGCGCCATTCTTTTCCTTAGTACCCGCGTACTGACCCGGGTTCGGGCCTGAATTTTCATTCGCAACTGCCATGCCTTTGCAAGCCCCCTGATCGCATCAACTTTTGAACGCAGGATAACAGCAGCTTTGCCACGAAAAATATAAAGTATAATGCTTGCGACATTGTACAACAGATGCTGAGGCAGATAGATCCAGATCCACGGAGCAGGCATATTCATAACATACGACCAGACCAGGTTTCTGTGGCCATGATATATCTGAAAATCACTGTGTTGCCCTACCAGGGCGGAGCCTTCATGAACCACGACAGCCTCCGCAACATAGCGGCATCGATAGCCCAGTAACTGCAGTCTGAAGCCCAGATCTACGTCTTCAATATAGCAGAAGAAATCTTCATTCATGCCACCGGCTTCAAGATACATTTCACGCTTGAACATTGCAGCAGCGCCTGATGGAGAAAATATTTCGTCACTTTGTCTTCGCTGATCTGCAGGGTTGCCGTAATCCCTACGCCAGTTGGCGCCTGAAACATGTAAAATATCACCGGTGCCATCCAGAAATTTCTCATCCATCATCAACATTCGACAACCAAAAAATGAAAACTCAGGGTACTCTGCGGCTGCCGCTAAAAGCATCGCCAGCCAATCAGCGTTTGCATAGGCATCAGGATTGAGCAGAACAACCCAATCAACCGTGTTCAGTAGATTTACAGCAATATTATTAGCAGCGGCAAAGCCAACATTACTATCCAGACTGACAATTTCTACATTCGGAAAGTTCTTCTGCATCGCATCCGATGAAAAATCGGCACTGTTGTTATCGACCAGTATCGTACGATCCGGCGGGCAAGTCTGTTGCCGCAGAGCGGTCAGACAGACATCCAGTCTTTCACCACCATTGTAGTTGACGACAACAACGCCTACTGTAGCTTGTGAAGCCTGTTTCATCTGACTTTTGGCCCAGGGGTTAAATCAGAAGTTGCCGGACCATATAGATCGGCTTATTTTGCGTTTCGTGATATGTCCTGGTCATCAGTTCCCCTAGCAAACCGAAGGTAATAAATTGAATACCAATAAACATCAGCAGGACAGCAAGCAGTAATAGCGGCCTGTCACCAAGAGCAACATCAAAAAATAGCTTCTGGATAAGCATAACAAATGCAATCAGAAACCCCGTTACGCCACTTGCCAAACCAATGCCGCCAAAAAAATGTATCGGTCTGGCTGAATACTGAAGTAGAAATTTCACCGTCACCAGATCAAGGACTACGCGAAAAGTTCGAGAAATACCATATTTACTGGTACCGGCGACACGGGCGCGGTGATTGACCTTTACTTCAGCAATACGCACACCCATCCAGCTCGCAATAGCAGGAATAAAACGATGCATTTCCCCATAGAGCTCGAGATTTTCCACCACATCTTTACGAAAAGCCTTCAGGCTGCATCCATAATCGTGCAACTTGACACCGGTAATTTTCGAAATGAGGCCATTCGCAATCTTTGATGGCAACTTACGTGATAGCCAGGCATCCTGACGGACAAAACGCCAGCCACTAACCAGATCATATCCCTCATTGATCTTTTCCAGCAGCATGGGTATATCATTAGGATCGTTCTGCCGGTCAGAATCCATGGTGACAATGACATCCCCGCTGGCATAATCAAAACCAGCAGCAAGCCCAGCTGTCTGTCCAAAGTTTCTCCGGAATTGAATAATTTTTATATTTTGATTATCTTCTCTAAGAGCGCTTAGTATCTTAAAACTGCGGTCCGTACTGCCATCATCGATATAGATGATTTCATACTCTACATCCATGTTCTCGACGACACCGGTAATCTCCGCATTCATCTCATCAAGGTTTTCCTCTTCATTGTATACGGGCAGGATAATCGAAATTTTCAAGAGTGTCTCCAGAACCGGGTTTACAGTTTACGACGGCGCTCATTTTACATCCGATGGCTTAAGATCACCACAAAATGGGCTAAATACGGTATTTCGTGTACTATTGGTTTTCCAGTTTTACCACCGGAAACCAATGCTGAACCTGCTTAAGCAGACCTGGAGAAAATGTCTTATCCCAATCCTGCGACCAGTTCACCTGGGCGCCTGATTCTCTTGCAGGCAGATCATTCACTTGCTTTGCTGCCTTACCCAGCGTCTCGGCTACAGAAGGAATAGTCGGTTCTGCAACACAGAAATTGGATGAAATGTGCTCGAGTTCTTCTACCGTCTTATTCATGCAGGTATTGGTCACCACCACCTGCCCTGCAGCGGCCATTTCTATCGGCAGCAAACTCGGGTGAGGTGTATACATTAGCGCCAGTCCCAGATCAAAATCCGGCAGCATCTCACGGTACTCTTTTAGTCCAACTTTACCAATCATTTTCAGTACCTTGCCCTGCGGCAGTACCATGTCATTGTGGCTGGCACCGATACCATAAAACTCCCAGTCATCTGAAAAAGCACCCTGTTTAATGGCCGTTTCAAGTCCGATAAACCCAATTTCAAACATATTCCGTGCAGCATGCCCATCCGGGCGTGCATAAAAAAGCAGTTTTCTACCAGACCTTCTATCATCGGTTAAATTCCGCTCAAAGCGGAGTATCGCATTCTCAAAGGGCAGGCTTTGTCGTTCATCGTCAGTGGAGGCAAAAACGCCATAGGAATGAATCTTAAAATAGTCACGCAGGCTTGGAGAGGAAAACAGCGCAACATGCGGGAAAGAATAGGATTCATGTGCCAGAGCATAGTAGCTGCCCATAGGGAAAGTGAACGCTTCATACTCCTGAATAAAATATAGAAACTGCCCGCTGTTAAACCGGGGCAGACACTGATTAACGATATGCGCCGTCCACCATGTCGTGGCCATCAACACGTCATCAGGATTGAAGGATAAAGTGTCCTCCCTGCCAAAGATACTGGCCACTTCTATTTTGTCAAAAATGTCCTCTATGCCCTCATACTTCTCGACCACAGCCGGCCAGTCTTCACGTTTTGTATAGCATCGGTCGACTGTAATGATACGCACTCGATTACCGTTCTCCACTAGCTTACGGGCAAAATTGAACTTGGCTATATAGCCGCCGAAAAAGCTGCCAAAGTCTATTTCTGGAATGAAGATATTAATACGCAGGGGTTCAGATTCACTTAGCTGAATATTCAACGGGGCTATCTTTTCTGCGACTACCCGGTGAATCGCTTCATTGGTGTAATATTCTTCCATGACCTTGCGGCCATAATTCAGCACCGGACGCAAAAAACCCTTGCGCGCACCGAAGGCCAGAAAACTGGTTAACATTTTTGACAAAATTGCACCTTGCTCTTAAATTTAATCCATTGCTGCCGGTCAGGACTGAGACCGGCACTGCTTTTTTACGATTCGCCCTGCAAACAGATGCCCAACAAGGCGATCAAACTTAAACATGAAAACAGCCGCTGCCAGACGCATCTCTGCATCATCAGTGGTCTCTTTTTTAAACACAATGCGAACATGTGCAGCCACTAAATAAAAAATAGCGGGCCAGCTTGCTGAAAACATCCGTAAACCCCGTGCTGCATCTTTGTTCATCCCGGGCAGGCGTATTTTCAGAATTTCAGAAAATAAAAACAGACGCAGATATTCATGGTGAAACACATTTAGTGCCGAAATGCGTTTATCTATCAGCCACGGTTTAAATTTAGCGGGCCGAGCCAGATGTTTCACCCTGGCTGCCATTTCCAGCCCTCTCTGTGCAGCCCCTTTTGCTTCAAAATCACAGTGCCCTATGACACTGTTACCGTATTGATAATAGTCATACAGTGTGCGATCTACATAGGCAAGGTTACCACGACATCGGGCAACGCAGGCTATCCAGTGGTCATGGAACACCTGTCCCACAGCTTGCGGGAAAGGCAAAATATCATCCAGGAGATCGCGTCGAAAAACAGAGGCCGCACCGGTGACGGTATTGGCAAGAAATAGTACTTCGGCATCTTTAAAATTATTTTTTCTACCAGTCCAGTATGTCTCTGAAACCACACCAGCCTGCTCATCGACAACCCGCATATCACAATAGGCAAGTGTCACCTCATCATTAAAGGCAGCCACACAGGCCTCTAGTTTATCTGGATACCAGTCATCATCCTGATCAGCGAGAGCGACAAAGTCAGCTTCTTCTGGCACACGGGACAAGGCCACTTCAAAGTTTCGGTAAAAACCAAGATTGTTTTCATTGCGAAACAGACTAAAGCGTGAATCATCGCCAACAATATCCTGTATCCGCAGCCAGCTTTCATTCGATGAAGCATCATCATTAATAATGCAGTGCCAGGTTGCCAGTGTCTGTGCTTTGATTGACTCTATCTGACGCTTAAAGTGTTCCGCATCAGGCTCCCATGTCGCCATGCAAATCACCACACTTTGTCCCGTGTCTGTCTGCTGAAAAGTGACTTTATTGCTGCTGACAGGATTTCTATTGAGCAATTCGATCGAGCATTGCTCAATGATCTGAGAGCGATCACCACTAAACTCAGCAATGACTGCAGCGGTCACTTTTCGATTTTCACAGACCATCGGGAACCTCACCAGTGTTGTAAACCCTGATAACAGACAATCGCGAGGACTCTCTTTCTCACAACACTCATCAAGCTGGTTTGTCGCCAGCTGCAGGAAAGTAGTTGTCGACAACTTTTTATCTGCCCGAATGTTAACTCTCTGCAACATACCCTTGTCAGTGGCATAGCCATTTATCAGACGTGCCGTACCATGACCAGGCCATATTTCATCCGGTAATGTCTCTAGCAAGGTGCTCATAGGATGTCCTTCACATCCTGCTAACGGATGCTGTAGTCCTCACGATCATGCGTTAAATTCGGATTGTAGTACGGGTCGCCGCGGGCGAGAATTTCAGCATGTCGGGCAAGCAGCCTTTCCTTCTCGCCACTAAAGCGTTGTTGTTTTTCCTCGGTATCTTCATAACCCCTTGATATGGATTCATGATGATACAACTCTGCATAAGGAGTAAACACGTTCAGCAAACCCTGTTCTCTGAGCCGCAGGCAAAAATCAACATCGTTATAGGCAACCTTGAAGCTTTCCTCATCGAATCCATTTATTGCTTCGTATTTGTTACGCGAGATCATCAGACAGGCACCTGTAACAGCAGAAATATTTTGAACTGCATGTAAACGGTTGAAGTAGCCTGGGTTATTGATCGGACAGAGTTTATGCGAATGCCCCGCATATCCCCCCAGCCCCATAATGATGCCTGCATGCTGGATGCTATTATTTGGGTAAAGCAACTTCGCTCCAACTGCACCAACCTCTTCACGCTGAGCATGTTCCAACATAGCCTCTATCCAGTCCCAGCTAATAACTTCGATATCATTATTTAGAAGAATAAGATAATCACCTTTTGATTGACTGACGCCATAGTTAACGATTCTGGAAAAATTAAATTCCTCGTTAAATTCTACACAGTGGAAGCGAGAAGATTTTTCTTCAAGCTGATGGATCAGGCTGTATGTTTCACTTGACCGGCTATTATTCGATACCGCAACAATTTCGTAATTCTCCCAGGTCGAATTATCAAGTATCGAGTTAACACAGGTACTCAGCAATTCAGGTTTATCGCGAAACGGAATCACAATGCTCACCAGCGGTGTGCCCTGTATTTTTCGTTTAATGCGAAAATAGAAAGGTTCTTTTTCATCTATCACCTGGCCTTCTATTCCACGTCTGAGCAGCGTGTCCTCCAGCGCCATATGTGCACTGATTAATGCACCGGGCTTGGCATCTGAACTATAACTGGTCGAAGACTCAATCCGGCGCCAGTGATAGAGCACCTTCTGTATGTGATGAATAGACTCAGTCTGTTCTGTCAGACGGAGTAAGAGTTCGTGATCCTGTGCACCATCATATCGACTATTGAGCAGGCCCACCTGGTCAACAAGGGCCTTTTTAACCACAACAAAATGGGTAATGTAATTATGCGATAACAGTAGGTCGGGTGAAAAGTCAGGTTTGAAATGCGGGTCGATATACTTACCATCCAGATCAATAAAGTCTTCATCCGAATAGAGGAGCACAGCATCAACCTCATTAATAGCCCTGACCATTTCAAATATGGCATCCGGTGTCAGTTCATCATCATTATCCATGAATGCCAGATACTCACCTTTAGCAAAACGTATTGCCTCATTCGTTGCGCCTGAGATATTGCGATTATTGTCCAGGTAACGAATACGGATACGCGGGTGTCGAATGCTGTTGAGGTAAGTAATGGTTTCTTTACTGGTCGATGCATCATCAACAATGCAGAGCTCCCAGTTTTCATAGAGCTGTGCCTTTACACTCTCTAGTGCAGCCTTCAGCCAGCGTGGTTCAACATTATATACCGGCATAATCAGGCTAATCAGGGGCTTTCTGTCGAGTTTCAGCAAGCCCGCGCTGACACGCTCCCGATCCTCTTCACTAAATTTGTATTCGTATACTTTTCTTTCACCAACAGCATTTGTACTGGCCGCATCACTCTCTTCTGATCGTGTGACAGAAAGTGCTTTACCGCGTACTGAAGGCAACCAGCCCAGCAGGCCGTCATACACCATGCTGCGAAAGCCTTCGATTAATCGCCAGGCTTTAGAGCGCTTTATTTCCTCTATCTCATCCCTGTACCCCTGAGTGGTTTTCAGCTCAAATTCCAGTTCACGAATCTGGCTGATGTAATCATTTTCCTGTTGAATAAAACCATCCTGTGCAATCGCATAATCAAGCGAATAGGGTGCTGAAAGTTCGATACAAAATGACAATGACCGTTTCGTCCTGATATTAGCCAGCGACAATCGCAATGAGGGACTCATCCCGGTAACAACAAACACCTCACCCAGCGCAGAGTGACGATAGCGAAGATCGGTCAGTTCACAGCCTGCCAGGATCTCTTCCGGATCGTCATAGTGAAGAAGTTTTTCAGCAGGATCACCATCTTCTTCAATTAGATAAAGGCGATAGAAATGTATGAAGCCATCCCGCCAGATGCCAGACGGATGAGTAAAACTAAGCACAAGTTCTTCCTGCTCTCCGTCAATCCTGTCAAAACAGAGGCGTTGACGCTCAGCGAGCGGGTCTATATTTATGGAGCGCTCAGGACTACCCTGCAGCTGAAGTAGCAGTGACAGTGACTGCTGTTCAGCTGTCATCCTGCACCTCTGCTTTTACCACCGGCTGACTGTTGCCCGGTTCAATCGACAGGGTCATATTCAATGCTGATATACCAAAATCGCTCTGCTCTGCTTTAATCTGTAAATGAATCAAATCGTAGCGCCGGTCGATAGCGAGATTATCTTTTTTCTCATCATCATCAGCCAGCCCCAGTGAAATAAAATAGTCGCCGCCAATAAGGTCTGCGTTAAAACTGAAGCGTATCAACATTTCAGATCCTGCACGACCAGCAGGTACAGCAAGATTTCGGGCCCTGGTATTGGCGCCATAGACGATGATGCCATCCGCCGTTTTTATCGTAAGCCCGAAAATTGGGTTGCTGACATCCTGATGAAAGACAACTCTTATCAGCAGGTCAACCCGATCTCCGGACTCACACATGCTGCCGGGGGCCACACCATTGACCAGCATGACATAGTCCTGGATCAAACCACGCTGATCACCCCAGCGGTATTCCGCATGATTATACAATGGTCGGGAGCAACAGCCATCGACGCTGCGGTCTGTAGTCAGCCCATTATTATCATATTGAAGAGCACCTGATGTCTTAGCGGGTACTTTAGCCTGTCCGGAATCATTGTTAAACAATAAGTTCATATACTCATTGACCACATCACCCGGACTGCCAACTGAGTGCACAGTTCCTTTTTCCAGTAATACAGCACGATCACAGTGCCGTACAATTAAATCACTGGAGTGCGTCACAAACAGAGTCGTCGTTCCTTTGTCTTTCAACTCCCGCAGTTTACGAAAGCATTTGTTCTGAAAGCGCACATCACCGACAGATAAGGCCTCATCAACCACCAGAATATCAGGGTCCATATGTATCGCTACAGCAAAAGCCAGGCGAACATACATGCCACTTGAGTAGGTCTTAACCGGTTGCTCAATAAATTCACCAATACCGGAAAAATCCAGAATATCATCGAATTTATCTTCCATCTGACTACGGCTGAAACCCATAATCGAACCATTCAGAAAGGCATTTTCGCGGCCACTGAATTCCGGATTAAAACCTGCCCCCAGCTCAAGCAGGGCTGACAGGCGCCCATTAATCTGGACGTTGCCAGTAGTCGGATACAGGGTACCGCTAATGATCTGCAACAGGGTTGATTTACCTGACCCATTGCGGCCGATAATACCGACAGTCTCACCAGGATAGACCTTAAGATCCATTGGTTTGAGTGCTTTGATTTCCCTGAATCGTGACTCTTTCTCACGAATCCCTGAACGATGCAGTATGGATTCAAGAACACGGTCGACAGGCCGCTTATAAACCCGGTATGTTTTGCTCAGGTCGTCAATATTAATGATTGCCTCAGAGGACATCAGCAAAACCTCTGCGACTTTTCTGGAACCAGACAAAACCAATGACAGCAATCATCATAGCCACAAGGCTGTAGAGAAATAGTAGTTTAAAATCAGGCGAATTTCCCCACAGAAAGATTTCTCTGGTTTGCTCGATAATCAGTGTCAGGGGGTTAAGATAAATCAGTCCCTGTATGCTTTTCGGTAAGGCCGATATAGGATAAAACACCGGACTCAGAAACAGTAAGGCCGTGGTCAACAGTCCCATTAGCTGTCGGATATCTGGTAGAAAGACACCCAGCGCCGAGAAAAGCCACAGGCATCCAACCAGAAAAAGGATGTAGGGTATAAAGACTACCGGCAACCACAACAGGGTTAACGGAACGCTGCCATTGACCAGTAAGCTAAAGACAGAAAGAACCACCAGGCTCATCAGGGTGTGAAATAAGGCCGCATAAATAACCACCCAGGGCAGTATTTCAATCGGGAAAACGACCTTCTTTACATAGTTGACGTTACTGGTAATCAGAACAGGTGCCCGGTTGATGCACTCAGCGAACATGCCATGCACAATCAGACCGCAGAACAGGGTCAATGCGAAGCCCCCGTCACCCAGGTTCATCTCCCCCCAGCGAGCCTTGAAAACATAGCCAAAAATAAGGGTATAAATCGTCAGCATCAACAAAGGATTTAATAAGGTCCAGAAGAAACCCATTACGGAACCGCGATAACGGCCGGAAACTTCGCGTTTCGCCAGTTGCAGTATTAACGACCGGTGCTTAATCAGTGATGTGAATATGCCGGTGGGATTGAGACTGTCGTTAATACCTTGCATAAATGGCCAGCTATAACCCTTCTTCTACTAGCTGCTTCAGATATTGACCATATGTATTTTTTGCCATAACGTCAGCAAGCTTTAGCAACTGTGTTTCATTGATGTACCCTTTGCGAAAGGCGATTTCTTCCGGGCAGGATACTTTTAGGCCCTGGCGTTTTTCCAGTGTTTCAATAAAAGTTGCTGCCTGTAATAATGAATCATGGGTACCTGTATCCAGCCAGGCACTGCCCCGCCCCATTATTTCAACCGACAGCTTGCCTCGTTCCTGATAACATTTGTTGACATCAGTGATCTCAAGCTCACCACGTGGAGAGGGTTTGATGCTTTCCGCATAGTCGATAACATTATTGTCATAAAAATATAGCCCTGTCACAGCGAAATGTGAACGAGGATGTTGAGGTTTTTCTTCCAGGCTGAGTACACTGCCCTGTTCGTCAAACTCCACCACGCCATAACGTTCCGGATCATGTACTCGATAAGCAAACACTGTCGCCCCTTCTTTAATAGATGCGGACCGCATAAGCATGGATGACATATCCTGGCCATAAAAAATGTTGTCACCCAGCACCAGTGAAACAGATGAGTCACCGATAAACTTTTTACCAATAAGAAAGGCCTGAGCCAGGCCGTTAGGTTCTTCCTGAACGGCATATTCCAGTTCGAGGCCCCATTGCGAACCATCACCTAGCAGCTCTTTGAAACGTGGCGTATCCTGCGGAGTAGAGATGATCAGTATCTGTCGTATCCCTGCCAGTATCAGGGTCGACAGAGGATAGTAAATCATCGGCTTGTCATAGACTGGAAGCAGCTGTTTTGAAACTACTGTTGTTACCGGGTAAAGACGTGTACCGGAACCGCCGGCAAGAATAATGCCTTTCATTCTCCGGCACCCAGGCGCTCGCCCATGTAGGAACCATTAAGTACGCGTTCTATCCAGTGCTGATTGCCAAGGTACCAGTCCACGGTTTTTTCCAGCCCGGTCTCAAAGGTCTCTTCCGGTGTCCAGCCAAGATCGCGTTGAATCTTGCTGGCATCAATCGCATAGCGCATATCATGACCGGGGCGATCAGTAACATACGTTATTAATTCGGCATAGGGCCGCCCGTCCTGAGCCGGTTCACGGTCATCAAGAATAGTACAAAGTGTTTTTACCACATCGATATTTGTCACTTCATTATGACCACCGATATTATAGGTCTCACCCTGTGCACCCTGCTTCATTACCAGGATTAGGGCACGGGCATGATCATCAACATATAACCAGTCACGGATATTCTCGCCGGTGCCGTATATCGGTAATTCCTCTCCAGCGCGGGCCTTTTGTAATATCAGAGGGATTAATTTTTCCGGATATTGATAGGGACCATAGTTATTGGAACAATTGGTCAATACCACCGGCAATCCAAATGTTCGATGCCAGGACCGAACCAGGTGGTCTGAAGATGCCTTACTGGCGGAATACGGTGAGCTTGGGTCATAAGGCGTGGTTTCGAGGAACATGCCTTCATCGCCGAGACTGCCATACACTTCATCGGTAGAAACATGATGAAATCGAAAGCTTTCTTTTTTATTGCCCTGTAGCGCAGACCAGTAATCCCGTGCTGCTTCCAGCAAGGTGTAGGTACCAACGATATTGGTCTGGATAAATTCGCCCGGGCCATCAATTGAGCGGTCGACATGTGATTCAGCAGCAAGGTGCATAATCGCATCCGGTTCATATTTGCTAAAGACTTCTGTCATGGCATTTGCATCACAGATATCCGCCTGCACAAAATGATAACGGGGGTTATCAGCGACCGGTTGCAGAGAATCCAGATTTCCCGCGTAGGTCAGCTTATCAATGTTAACGACGATGTCATCACTGGTATCAATGATCATTCTGACCACTGCAGAACCAATGAACCCTGCACCACCTGTTACGATATAGGTTTTTGCCATCTTTAGGATGCCTCTTTTCTGAAATTATTGTGTTATTTATGCGAGTTGTTAACCTGATAACAAATCAGGATGAGCTGGACTTCCCTATCAATCGCCCGACATAACGACCAACCCCTTCCTCAACAGTCAGGAAGTCCTTAGTGTAGCCGGCTGCCCGCAATGCGGAGATATCAGCCTCGGTAAAACTTTGATATTTTCCTTTCAGAGCTTCCGGGAAATCGATATAGCAAATAATTTTTTTCTGCTGCAGCGTAGCAAGATCCAGTACATCTTCACCTTGCTCCTGGCGACAGCGATTGATGCTGGCAACAGCCATATCATTGAATGACTGACAGCGTCCGGTACCAACATTGAATATGCCACTGACGTCCGGATTATTGAGTAGAAAAAGATTCAGATCTACCACGTCCTCAACAGAAACAAAATCACGCAGCTGAGCACCATTTTCATATCCATCTACTCCTTCAAATAACTTGACGTAACCGGATTCCTGATACTGATTACTGAAATGGAAAGCTACCGAAGCCATACGGCCTTTGTGCTGCTCCCTGTCGCCGTATACATTAAAGTAACGCAGACCAACAATTTGTGCACTGCGATCGTCATACATCCGGCGCACATATTTATCAAACTGAAACTTGGAGTAAGCATAAACATTCAGAGGTGATTCGAACTCAGGAGACTCACGAAATACCGGACCTGCTCCATAAACAGAGGCCGATGAAGCATAGATGAAAGCAGCCTTATTCTGCTGACAGAAATGCAGCAGTGTTTTCGAATAATCATAGTTATTCGACATCATGTACAAACCGTTGTATTCCATGGTATCCGAACAGGCACCCAGATGAAAAATGGCCTCCACTTCACCATTGAATTCACCGCCGTTTATCATATCAATAAAAGCGCGTTTATCGATGTAATCAGCAATTTCCAGATCCACCAGATTCAGGAATTTTTCACCCTTCTCGAGGTTATCAACGACAATGACATCACTACGACCGCTGTCATTCAGCCCTTTGACAATATTGGCACCAATAAAGCCGGCACCTCCTGTTACGATAATCATTCGATTTCCTCTTTGCCAATCTCAGCAAGTATTTCTTCTACTGAAGATGTTGCAGCACCTAATTTTCCTACTACAATAGCGGCCGCTGCATTAGCGATATGAATGGCTTCCCGGTAATCAGCACCGGCCGCGAGCATGGAGGCTATGGTACCTATCACTGTATCGCCGGCACCGCTAACATCAAATACTTCCCGTGCACGTGCCCTTTGATGAAATACCAGTCCGTTCACATCGAACAGGGCCATCCCCTTATCACTGAGCGTAACCAGCAGATACGACACTTCGATTATTTTCAGTAACTCAGCCGCCTTCACAGCCATATTTTCAAGCGAAGGACAGGGTCCGACCACGTCCTCAAATTCGTGTCGGTTAGGTGTAATCAAACTAGCTCCCCGGTAACGCGCAAAATCGCGTCCTTTTGGATCAACCAGTACTTTTATCCCTTTAGCATTAGCCGCATCAATCATCTGATCAATGTCACGCAATACTCCCTTACCATAATCTGACAACAAGACAATATCGGCAGTATCCAGACTCTTTTTGAAACGATCCAGCGCTGCAAGGATAGAAACATCGTCAGGAGTTTGTTCAAAATCAGCTCTTAGCAACTGCTGATTACGAGACAACAGACGAAGTTTTACTGTGGTGACATGGCTTTCATCGCGGGTAAAACGGGTAGTTACTCCCTTTTCAGAAAGCAGGCGTTCAAGGCTTTTCGCCGCATCGTCATTTCCCACCACAGAAATCAGGTCACACTGACCACCCAGTGCTGAGATATTGCAAGCAACATTTGCGGCCCCGCCGGGACGTTCTTCACTATCGGTAATAGCCAGCACGGGAACCGGTGCCTCGGGGGAAATTCGATCAACATCACCAAACCAGTAACGGTCCAGCATGGCATCACCAACCACCAGCACCCTGCTATCGGCTATCTTTTCCAGATACGTGCTCATGCTGAACCAGGCAGCCTGCTAGCGCCCAATGCCAAAGTATTCAAAACCGGCCTTTCTTATTATCGTCGGCTGAAAAATGTTTCTGCCATCAAAGATGACTGGCACCTTCATTTTGCTGATCATGCTGTCAAGATCCGGGCTGCGGAAAACTTTCCATTCAGTGACCACAATCAATCCATCTGCATCATCCAGCGCATCATAAGGGTCGGCGACCAGAGAGAGATCATCTCTGTTTCCATAAATTCGTTTCACTTCTTCCTCCGCCACAGGATCATAGGCAGCAACCGTTGCACCGCGCTGCCACAGAGCTTCAATAATGGTACGGCTAGGTGCTTCACGCATGTCGTCCGTTTCAGGTTTAAATGCCAGGCCCCATATGGCAAACTTTTTACCCTCAAGGTTATCACCGAAGCGTTTTACTATCTTGTCTACTATGACTGATTTCTGACGCTTGTTAACAGCCTCAACAGCATCCAGGATTTGTGCATCATAACCGACGGCTTTTGCCGTGCGGTGCAATGCCTGTACATCTTTCGGGAAACATGAGCCACCGTAGCCACAGCCAGGATAAATAAAGTAATAGCCAATCCTGGGATCAGCCCCAATACCATGCCGAACATTTTCTATATCTGCACCAAGCAATTCAGCAAGGTTCGCCATCTCATTCATGAATGATATCTTGGTCGCCAGCATCGCGTTGGCAGCATATTTGGTCATCTCAGCCGAGCGTATATCCATTATAATGACCCGTTCATGGTTGCGATTAAATGGTGCATACAGTTCACGCATCATCTCTATCGCACGATCATCATCTGCGCCGACAACTATGCGATCCGGCTTCAGAAAATCATCAACAGCAGCGCCTTCCTTGAGGAATTCCGGATTTGAAACCACACTGAACTCTGTTGATGCCCCTCTTTCCTGCAAGGCAGAACTTACTGCATCACGAACTTTGTCAGCTGTCCCAACTGGCACCGTTGATTTAGTCACAACGACGCGGTATTCATCCATGTGTTTACCAATATCACTGGCAACTGCCAGCACATGCTTCAGGTCTGCAGAACCGTCCTCATCAGGTGGCGTACCCACTGCGATAAATAATATCGAGCCATAATCTACGCCATCCTTTATTTTAGAAGAAAACGATAGTCGTCCCGCCTTCACATTCTTCTCTACCAACTCCTCAAGCCCGGGTTCATAGATGGGTATTTCGCCATTGTTAAGGCGATCAATTTTCCCCTGGTCTATGTCGATGCAAAGGACATGATTTCCTACTTCTGCTAAACATGTACCCGAGACCAGACCGACATAACCTGTCCCAATGACCGTAATATTCATTCTTTTACCTCAAGACAATAAAATTCATTTGTGCCGCGATATTCTTCATTTTGCGACTTCAAAACATAACCCCTTATTATCCTGCGTTTTCATGCCCCTGTCGAGATTTTTTCCTTTGGCGTGCTGGCGCACGGCTAGTCGTTTCTTTTTTATTTCTTTTCTTGAATTAATCTGATGTTTTCGCCCTTCATGGGCGAGTTCATTTCTTTTGTACGGACAAAAGAAACAGAACCAAAGAAAAACCGCCCCATGTGTTGGCCTTCGGCTGCTCTGCGCTTTATCTGGCCCTGCATTCCTGTGCTCGACAACCCAAAAGGGGATGGGTAAGTCAAAGGCTAAAAAATCAAAAACGGAATGGTGTAGGAGCGCCGCTCGGCGCGATT
>JBLYYR010000274.1:0-5932 GCA_048550195.1 Arenicellales bacterium | reverse complement strand
TTGGAGCACGTCACGGACCGCATACAGGGCGCTTGCCCTGTTGCTGTGCTACCCGCTGTAATTGCTGCGCGTTGGGAAGAATGGCGGTCAGACCACTGATGCGGGTGCTGTGTGAAGGATGGGTAGACATAAACTCCGAAGGTTGCGCACCACCGGCGGCACTCATGTTTCTCCACAGTGTGATGCTTTCCGCCGGGTTGAAACCGGCCCTGGCCATCAACGTCAGTCCGAGCCGATCGGCTTCGGCTTCCTGTACGCGGCTGTAGGGCATCAGGATACCGTACTGTGCGCCGACCCCCAGCAGCCCCATCAGCGAACGACCGGTTCCGGTCTGCGGGTTCGATAGTGCGGTGATGAGTCCCAGGCCCTGTTCGACGGCAAACTTTTGGGATACCCGCTCGTTGGAATGATGCGACAATACGTGCGCGACCTCATGGCCAATCACAGTGGCCAGCTGGTGCTGGTTCTTTGCGACTTTGAGGAGGCCGCTGTTGACACCGATTTTCCTGCCGGGAAGCGCAAAGGCATTTGCGGACTCATCGGTAAATACAACAACTTCCCAGCTCCCGCCAACTAGGCGGGTAATGGCCTGTGCCACGCAACTGACGTAGCGGTTCGTGGCGGTGCTGACATCCACCGGAGTTTCCTTCTTGATGTTTTCGAATGCCTGCAGGCCCATCTGGGTCATTTTACTTTCCGGCATGAGGGTTAGCTGGGTGCGGCCGGTGGGAGAAGTGGCGCAAGCGATCAGTATGGCAACACTGATTAGCAGTAATACCGGTGTCTTGAACATAGCTGGCCTCTACGTGATACAACAGGGCATTGAGTCAGAGCACATAGTTGGCAAATACTCACTGTTAAATAGTTTAGTGAATATTGTGCGCTGACTCCATCCCAAGTGGACTGGATCGCCTTGAACCTTAGCAACTAGGCAACAACTTTTTCCGTGAAAAAGGTGGTTCAGAATTATTTGTCACCGCCCCCTCTACTACGGAAGTCACAATCAGTAGTGTGGTCATTGACCATACCGACCGCCTGCATAAATGCATAACAGATTGTCGTGCCGACGAACTTGAAGCCGTGCTCCTTGAGCGCTTTACTCATTGCATCTGATTGCCGTGTGCTTACTGGGACCTGCTCTAATACTTTCCACTGATTCACTACAGGTTCACCACCAACAAACTGCCACAGGAACTTGCTGAAACGGCCTTCTCGCTCTCTCAGATCGAGATAACGTTGGGCATTGAGAACTGTCGACTCCACTTTAAGACGATTGCGTACAATACCCGGATCTTTAAGCAAGCTATTTATTTTGTGCTTGTTATAAAGTGCGATCTTTTTCGGGTCGAAGTGATCGAACACTCTACGGTAATGCGCACGTTTTCTTAGTATCGTAATCCAGCTTAATCCTGCCTGTGCCCCTTCCAGGACAAGCATCTCGAACAATTTTCGGTCACTGTAGACAGGGATACCCCATTCTCTATCATGGTATTTTACATAGAGCGGGTCGTTGCCTACCCAACCGCAACGCGTAATCGGTTTGGTCATGGCATTAATTCCAGAATCAGTATTTAGCAGCTACAGAGCAACGGTTACTCCGCTCCATTGGGACAGATAGGTACTTGTATACATTCTTGGCGCTCTTGTAAATATCGATCTCCAAATTCGACTCCCTTAAACTAATTGTTATCGCATTGGGGGGGTCAGGCACTACACTGCCACAGGCAGCGCAAAGTGTCATTGCAAGACCTGAGCCTATTGACGCATAAATTACTTAGCCCCAGACTTTTTAATTTGTCAGGCAAGAGGGATGCAAAACGTATTTTGCATAGTAGCCATATTTATCCAGGGCATCCGTGCAATGCTTGGCAATCAGAGGGCAGACAAAATCAGGGGCAACATAATTTATCCGCGCTGTGACTTTTTCTTCAATCATCGGGTCTGCATAGCTGTTACAGTTATTGCCTTCATCCCAGGCTCCATCGATGTAATCCGCCAGATCAAACCGGGTATTGTATTCCCAGGCCCTGATTATTCTTCTGTTCCTGATTGAATCGATAATCTGAATGTCACAGCTTACGTACGGACGATCAAAGTAATTAGCGATAACGCCCTTTAACGGGTCATCCTGTTTAAGCAGTACCTTGTTCCAGAAACGCCAGCCATTCAGGTTGGCAACAAGATCTGCAAAGGAAAATATGCCCGTTGTGGTATAACCGAACAGCCCGGCTTCTTTTTTCCGTCCCCACGCAATAGCCTTATAAAGTGTTTCCTTGTCATAGTCGGTCAACTCAAAATACTGCCAGCCTTGAGCAAAAAAATGGCCTATTTTGTCGAGCCCGACTAGATATCCGTTGATATTTACGACATCACTCAATTCCTTAAGGTTCAGGGCTAATCCTTCGATATAATCAATATCGCGATAGATGGAGTCATTCAATGAGAGTGAGTAACTTTGCCTGACGAGTAATCCGCGTAACTGCTTTTCCAAGTCGTATCCCTTGAGCCCCCAGGCTACAGTAAAGGACTGAAAAATAGCTTTTCTAAGTTCTGTATAGAGCGTTTTCTCATCACAGAATGTGTATATCCTTCTATCCGCCATATATTCTGTATCTTCAACATAATCCTGTTGTGCATTAGCCTTTCGGATTCCCTCTTCAATGCGTTGATTCATGATTTCGTTAATCGTATCGATGCTGTTACCAAGCGCCACATTTCTTGGGGTAACGCTATCGATTTCTGCCGCAAAACAACTCTGGATTGCGAAAACACTGATTAGAATGAACAGGATCTTTTTCTTTTTCATGTAAGTAAGAAATATATGGCATTCAATTAAGGGATATCAACACCAGCGGTCAGATCGTCGGATGGGCCACCATGACCAACAGTGACAAACACGCTTTTTAGCTCACAGCAGTGGAAACATCGGCGGATGGAGATGTCAACTTTGACGGGGCGGTCAATACCGCTGACATATTGCTCGCCCAGCGCCATGTATTGAATATTATCGCGCTGACACCGCAGCAGATCAATCAAGGCGATCTGTATCCGCCGAGTGGCGGTGACGGTGTGATGGGCCTGCCAGATGTGCTGCCGATCGCCCGCGCAGCATTGTTTAACTAAAGGGACCAGAGACAAATGAGAATGATTCAGTTTTGTCACCGACCCCTTTAACTTTAACTTAATAGGGCCGAAAGATTCCTAGGGAAAACCCGCTTGAAAGCGTTAAGCGTCATCTCACCATCTTCAGGTTCAATGCTAATCGCGTGACGAACAGCTGCAGCGATCAAGTGCATGATCATTGATGATGCGATAAATGCCTTATGTGCATCACACTCGGGTGTTAATCTTTGCATGACTTTAACAAGAATATCGACCAGTGCATTCATATCATCCGCATCAAGCTGCTGTAATTTTCGATCGCTTTGAGTCGCATGCCATATGTCCTTCAAGAGTGGTTCGTTAAGAAACATCTCATAATAACCATCGATGATTCTCAATAACGCAGCGTGTAATTCCTGCTGGTTTCTGACATGCGCTAATTCCGCCTCCACACAGGCGCGCCCCTCCAGGTTAGAGCGCTCGGCAAGGGTAGCAATGACGGCAACCTTATCTGCAAAGTATTGATACAGCGAACCGTGTGGCACACCCGCTCTTTCCACAATATCGCTCATCTTAAAAGACTCGCTGCCTTTCTCGGCGATGATCTCGGCGGCCGTCGACAGGATGAGTTCATAGCGTTCCCTGCTGCGTTTCTGGGCTGGCACCAGCCGCTGGAATTTGAGCACATCGCCTTCCATCGCAGGCGCGATGGTCTTTTTCGGTTTCATAAATGCCCTGTCTAATTATGGTTTCTTGACAAAAATAATACGAGAAACTATCGTATTTAACAAATACGAGACATTATCGTAAACAAGCGGCGCATCATCATCGTTCAAGCCTCCGCAAGCGTATGACGCACTCTGTATACCATTGATTAGGAGAAATATTATGACCACCAACAGAGATCCGATACTTGTCATCGGCGGAAATGGCAAGACAGGTGCCCGGGTAAACAGGCGTTTACAAGTCCTTGGGTATCCAACCCGTGCAGTATCCAGGTCAACCAGACCCTCATTTGATTGGGATAATCCTTCTACCTGGCAGCCAGCGTTAACCGGCACCCGCGCGGCTTATGTGACTTATCAGCCGGATCTGGCGGTACCCGGTGCAGTATCCGCTATCAAAGCGTTTGCACAACTCGCCATTGAAAACGGATTAGAACACGTCGTACTGCTTTCCGGACGCGGAGAGGAGGGTGCTCAGCGCGCAGAGGATGCCCTTAAAGCCAGCGGTATCTCTTGGAATATCGTTCGGGCCAGTTGGTTTTGCCAAAACTTCAGTGAAAGCTTCATGTTGGAGGGTATCCTGGCCGGTGAACTGGTATTACCTGCCGGCGACACCGTTGAGCCTTTTGTGGACGCCGATGACATTGCCGAGGTTGTAGTGGCCACGTTAACCGAACCGGACCATCGAGAAAAACTGTACGAAGTCACAGGCCCACAGGCGCTGACGTTCGCGAAATGTGTCGAAGAGATTTCCGTCGAACTGGACCGAGCCGTGAAATACACTGCTATCCCTGTCAGTCAATTTATCGATACTTTGCGTTCAGAGGGCGTTCCCGAAGACATGCAATGGCTACTGCATGAATTATTTACGGTTGTATTCGACGGTAGAAACTCTAACGTGATGCCGGGTGTCGAAGAGGCACTCGGCAGGCCACCAACAGATTTCAGGACTTATGTACAAAAGGCGATTGAATCTGGCGTGTGGTCTGCCGTCACGCAGAGGGCGTAGCTATTAATAATCGCTGCGTTCATAATTAACTGATTGTCGCTAAAAATAAATCACGGGGGCCGTTGTCACCGACACCTTTCATTAAACGAGCTGAGCGTTGAAGTGCTGCCGTTTTATGCGACTCAGGATCGCGCCTGAGTTTGTACGTTTCGGGTCGTAGTCGACAATCATCAGTTGCTTCTGTGTTTCGTTAAAGTGCGCATCTGTTACGCCCTCCAACCGTGCCACGAACGACTCGATGTTCTGCCTAAGTTGCTCATCCAGAAGTTCTTCGAAGTAAACGATTACGTTGCTACTACGATATCTTCGTCTTAGCTGTATTGGCATCATCAACGCTGCTCCGCTTACTATTTTTAACAAGGTAAATCGAAATCAGTCAATCCGTCTGCCACAGTAGGTCCCGTTTCAGAAAGCGGCAACGGGCTTCGTGTTAATTTTTGTTAATTTTGGGAAATGGCGTTTTTACTCTGACCTCAATTGTTGTGTGGGTATCCTGCGGGCGTTATCGTGGACCTTGTTTTCATCCGCGTGATGACAGTACGATTGCGTATCCATGAACAAGATGCCGGGACGACACTATCAGCGCATTTATTTACTGAGCCACATGCGTGCGTACAGCAGCCTGATCGGCCATATCCTGGGTTCGCACCCGCAGATTAACGGTTACTACGAGATGCATCTGTCCTACCTCGAGGCGACGCATCTTGATGAACAGTTGCGCTTTTATACGCAAACAGAATCCCTGAAAGCCGGCAGCAGCTATCTTTTCGATAAACTACTGCATAACGACTACACGCTCGATCCGCGTATACTGGCAGACTCAGACGACAGGGTGCTTGTCAGTCTCCGCGCACCCGAGTTTTGCCTGAAAAGCATAATTCATCTTTTTCAGACCAAACAAACCGTTGAGCCCTATGCAGACCCGAAGCAGGCCACCGATTATTATACTGAGCGGCTGAAGTCGCTGGCCGCATTCAGTCGGGAAAATCCGGGACGGTACTATTATTTTGATGCGGAGCTAATAAAAACTGAAAGCCAGAAACTGCTCCAAGCCTTAACCCGCTGGTGTGAATTAACAAGCGTCCTGTCCGACCGC
>JBLYYR010000273.1:0-23728 GCA_048550195.1 Arenicellales bacterium | reverse complement strand
CATGAACTCGTATCTTACGCCTAAAATATCCAGATTTTTCGTTGAAAACCTTCGCAATAGCTAGCTATTACGTGCGCTTTTCGCCTCAAATCTGGATGTTTTAGATCGCAATCTACTTCGCTCAGAATTAATCAGAGGTTACTTAGTAATTCGAAATAATACAATGTTAACAACTGCAAATATCACTATTCAATTTAGTGCCAAACCCCTGTTTGAGAATGTCTCTGTTAAGTTTGGTGATGGCAATCGCTATGGCCTTATCGGTGCCAATGGTTGTGGTAAATCTACCTTCATGAAAATTTTGGGAGGTGATCTGGAACCCACGTCCGGCAATGTTTCAAAAGACCCGCACGAACGTATCGGTAAATTGCAGCAGGATCAGTTTGCTTACGAAGAATACAGCGTGGTGAATACGGTGATCATGGGGCACGAGGAGCTGTGGGCAGTTAAATCAGAGCGTGATGCGATTTATGCCAACCCGGAGATGACCGAAGAAGACGGTATGCGGGCCGCTGAACTGGAATCTGAATTTGCCGAGATGGATGGCTAAACTGCCGAGGCGCGTGCGGGTGAATTGCTGCTGGGTGTGGGTATTCCGATTGAACAGCACAACGGCCTTATGAGTGAAGTGGCACCCGGATGGAAATTACGTGTCTTACTGGCACAGGCTCTGTTTTCTGAGCCGGATATCTTGCTGCTGGACGAACCCACTAACAACCTCGACATCAATGCCATTCGTTGGCTGGAAGGGGTGTTGAATGATCGAAAATGCACTATGATCATTATTTCTCATGACCGCCATTTCCTTAACAGCGTCTGCACGCATATGGCTGACCTCGATTACGGTGAATTACGCATTTACCCGGGTTCCTATGATGAATACATGACGGCTTCCACCCAGGTGAAGGAACGTTTACTGACCAATAATGCCAGGAAAAAAGAACAGATTGCAGAGCTTAAATCCTTCGTCAGTCGATTCTCAGCAAATGCCTCAAAATCAAAACAAGCAACGTCCCGTGTCAAGCAGATAGACAAAATCAAGTTGGAAGAAGTCAAACCATCCAGCCGTCAAACCCCCTACATTCGCTTTGATCAGATGATAAAACTGCATCGCCTGGCACTTGAGCTAGAGGGCCTGGGTAAAGGTTTTGATGAAAATCTGTTTGCTGATCTCAGCCTGATGGTCGAAGTGGGTGAACGTATTGCTGTGATCGGTCCTAACGGTATTGGCAAATCTACCTTGCTAAAATGCCTGGTAGGTGAGCTAGAGCCAACCGCAGGCAAGGTGAAGTGGTCTGAGAATGTAGAGATTGGTTATTATGCACAGGACCATGCATCTGAATTCGAACAGGACATGCCGCTGCTCGACTGGATGGGTCAATGGGCAAAAAAAGGCGATGACGAACAGGTCATTCGCGGAACACTGGGGCGCCTGTTATTTTCACAGGATGATATCGAGAAATCCGTCAAGGTGATTTCCGGTGGTGAGCAAGGCCGCATGTTATTTGGCAAGTTAATGCTGCAACGCCCAAATATTATGTTAATGGATGAACCGACCAACCATCTGGACATGGAATCCATTGAATCACTGAACCTGGCGCTGGAAAATTATCCCGGCACCTTAATCTTCGTCAGTCATGACCGTGAGTTCGTGTCTTCATTAGCGACGCGTATTATCGAAATGACTCCAACAGGTGTCGTAGATTTTCACGGGCCTTATGAAGATTACTTACGCAGTCAGGATTTGGAGCAGGGCAGATATAAGAAAGCAAACTAACAGGTGGTTTTTAGGAACACTTTTCAAGATGTAGCTTTAGCGCAGGCTGAGTGAATAATGGTCGTGGTCCGTGGCTTATTAACCAGGACAGGAGCCTGTGGTTTGCACGAGGCTGATTATTATAACAATCTATTTCTTCTTCACCACAAAGATCGGAATCTTTGTGTTTATTTATTCTAAAGTATTTTTAACAAAGTAAGTATAAGTACCATTTGTGCTGCAAACCCAATAGCAAAAGCAGGAGTGCGTAAGCCGGGCACACCAAATGAGTACAGCAAATAATGCGCGAGTCGTGCATAGAAGTAGGTGGCACAGGCCAGAGCTGTATATTCGGTGCTCATTTTTGTGGCATACAGAATAAGCACCAGTGGTGCAAATACGGCCAGGTTTTCAATTGCATTATAATGTGCCTGCATCATCCTCTTTGCCCAGGCAAACTGAGTTGTTTTATCACCCTGTGGATCCAGTATAGCCTTCCCCGGACCCTGTTCAATCAAACGATTTAGAATATAGGGTACCCACATCAGGGCTGTCATTGTGACCGTCATGGTTAACCAGAAAAGTTCTGTGGTCATTGTATTGTTGATCATGATTTCTCCTTCAGTTTTTTGATTTTATATATGCGGGTCGTTGCTGCAGGCGTTCTACATAGGTCTGCAGGGCAGGGTAAGCATCCAGCTCTGCTTTAAACCACATTAGAGTGTAGCCAAGCATGATGTCCGCCGCACTGTATCCGTAATCAAGAATATAGTCTCGCCCATCGAGTGATTGTTCCAGTGTCGTAAGAACGCTCTGGAGCCTTTTCATTGCAAAGGGGATGATTTCTTTTACTGCCTGTTTATCTTCAAGAATCTTCTGATGAAGGACTATTTCCCAGGCTGGCCATTCGAGCGATGTAACCGAAAAAAACATCCATTGAAGAAAATCACGACGTTGTGGGGAATTATTACTGGGCGCCAGTCCCCCGTCCGGGTAGGCTTCTGCAAGCCATTGAACAATTGCACCGCTTTCAATCATCACTTCATCATTTACTTTCAGAGCAGGTAGCTGCCCAAGGGGATGAATGGCTAGATATTCAGGGCTTCTACCTTCACCTTTTTGTAGATCAATGTATTGCAGACGATATTCCAGCTTCAGTTCTTCCAGGGTCCACCGAACTCGCTGTGCCCGTGATCCAGGCTGGTAGTAGAGTGTAAATTCCATATTGTCACCTTTATGACTCTAGTCACTTTCATTATGAAAGTGACTAGAGTCTAATTTAGATACTTTTAATTTGCAAGTGAGTAATCTAAACTATGCTAGATGAAGAGCAGCAAGACAATTGTATCGGGGAATTGCAAGCGGTCACTGTGTCCCGTGGCCTGCATGCTGGATGTCCTTGGCGACAAATGGACACTACTTGTTGTGCGAGATATCCTTTTCGGCAAGCATACCTTTAAGGTGTTGCAGCAATCGCCGGAAAAGATACCAAGCAATATTCTTGCGGACAGGCTAAAACGCCTGCAGCAGGAGAAAATTGTAGAGCGAACCTTGTATCAGGTTCGCCCAAAGCGATATGCCTATAAGCTGACTGAGAAAGGGCTTGACCTTAAACCCGTAATGCAAAGCCTGATTGCCTGGTCAAATAAGTACAATCCGGACACCTATGACATGTCAAAGATGAAGTACTAACGATCTTTAAGAGCAGAAGCTTATCGGACTACTGAACGGGTAAACTTGCTAGTGACAGGTGACAGCTGGGAGATCGTTTCTACGGGCAGCCCGTGAAAGGATCTTAACAACAGGGGCAGACCACGGTTTGCTTATTAAATAACTAAAGAGATTGTGAAACATGAAAATAGCAACAGAACAAATCGATGTTAACTGCCCGGAGCCTGAAATATACAATCACCTGTTATCGCTGGATGGAAAACATATTTTGGAATTGGGCTGCGGAAACGCTGAGATTACCCGCAATATTGCTACTACCGGTATTGATCGTAAAGTTACCGCGCTGGAGGTTGATAAAATTGCCCATGAAAAAAACCTGCAGATAACAGATTTACCTAATGTGACATTTGGTCTTTCTGGTGCGCAGGAAATCCCGTTGCCGGCTGAATCAGTTGATGTGGTGTTTATGTTCAAGTCTCTGCACCACGTACCGCTAGAATTAATGGAAGCCTCGATGCACGAAATCAGACGGGTGGTTAAGCCGGGCGGTCTGGTGTATATCTCCGAGCCAGTCTTTGCTGGTGATTTTAATGAGGTTTTGCGTTTATTTCATGACGAGCAAAAGGTTCGTGAAGCCGCATTTTACACAGTAAAAAAAGCGGTGGATGATGGTTTGTTTGACCTGCTTGAAGAAACGTTTTTTAATTCACCGATGAAATTTGAAAATTTTGCAGAATTTGAAACTAATACAATAAAAGCCACGCATTCCAGCCACAAGCTTGATGATAAATTGTATGCACTGGTCAAACAACGTTTTGAACAGCACATTGGTGACGATGGCGCGCACTTTTTAATGCCGATTCGTGTGGATTTACTGCAGCGCCCGTTTTTATAGACTTCATATAATCAATATTCCAGGTTAAAGAACATTGTTCTGTGACCCGGAATTATTTATGTCTCAGGATGCCCATGAAAATTTTATTTACAGGCGCAACGGGTTTTATTGGTAGATCATTTACGCGCGTGCTAGTAGATGACGGGCATGAAGTTTTCGCCTGGGTAAGGAGTACAGAAAAAGCCCGAAACTTGTTAGATAGCCGTGTCCAGGCATTTAAACGATTCGATGATCTGCAGGAAAACTATTTTGATGCAGTGATTAACCTGGCAGGTGCACCCGTAGCTGATAAACGTTGGACAGATTCAAGAAAGTTAATTTTACGAAAAAGTCGCATCGATTTAACAAAATCACTAGTTGACTACATTAATAGTCTTGAACAAATGCCGCGTGTTGTTCTGAGCGGGTCGGCAATCGGCTATTACGGCAGCCAGTCCGCTGAATCTCCACTGGATGAATCAGCCGATGCTGTTGCGGGTTTTCAGCATTCCCTATGCGCGGACTGGGAAGCTGCTGCTCTTTTACTGGCGAGTGATGTAACCCGGGTGTGTTTGTTACGAACGGGTATAGTGCTGGGCATGGGCGGTGGTGTGCTGGGTAAAATGCTATTGCCTTTCAAGCTTGGACTCGGTGGCCCGATTGGCGATGGACAGCAAATGATGTCATGGATTCATATTCAGGACTGGATGAATGCCTGTTTGTTTTTGCTCAAAAATGAATCACTGTCCGGTCCTTATAACCTTGTCAGTCCTAACCCTGTAAAGAACGAAACATTCAGTAAAGCACTGGCTAAGGCAGTTCATCGCCCCGCTGTTTTTCGTGCACCCTGTTTTATTATAAAACTGGCTATGGGCGAAGCTTCAGAGTTGCTGTGCAGAGGCCAGCGTGTATTATCGAAGCGATTGTATGCTGCAGGGTTTCAGTTTGAATTCACTGATATCAACTCTGCTTTGTCTGATATTATTTAAATCCGATATAAGCATTTTTCCTGACCCGGCTTTTTTTACTGTTCTGTCTCAACCCGACTAAAGTGACAACAATGGAGTCATCTACGTATTTTCTACTGGCTGCTGATGCTATTCTGGCTTTGCACGTGCTGCTTGTTATTTTTGTTGTGATTGGTATGGTGCTCATAATCGCTGGAAAGTCTCGTCGATGGTACTGGGTTCGAAACCCGTGGTTTCGAGTTATTCATCTACTGATTATTGGCATGGTTGCCGTTCAGTCCTGGTTCGGTGTAATTTGCCCACTAACTATAGTCGAAATGGCACTACGTTCTCGTGCAGGTGATACCATTTATATGGGTTCATTCATTACGCACTGGTTAGAAACTATCTTGTACTTACAACTACCGCCGTGGGTATTTACCGTTTGTTATACGGTGCTTGGGGCTGTAGTCATTGGCAGCTGGTTTTGGGTGGCACCACGTCCTTTCACCAGGAGAAAATGATAATCAGGTACTGATAGTCAGGGACTGATAGTCGGGGACTGACCACGATGAATAAACCCGTCCAGTGCAATGACGGGTTTTTAAATAATCAGAGGGTTTTTAGTTTATTCCTTTAATGATGATGCTGCCGCCTGTTATGTTTCCGGTGATGTTTCCTATGATGTTTCCCATGATGTTTGTTTGAATGCTTGTTTTTCCATTGCTTGTGGTGGCCGCGGTGGCCGCGGTAGTGATGATCATTGAATTGAGTATAGTATATGGGTTCTCTATAGACATCATAGTACTGATGTCTCTGCGGATAAGAAATGTAATCAAAGGATATCGATAGTCCTGAATTGTAATCATCATGGCGATGACTGGCGTAAGCTGCACCACCCGTGAGAAGCAGAATGGTGACCATCATCAATATAGTGGTCTTAATCAGTTGGTGGGTTCTATCAACAGTTTGTATTGCAGTTGTTTTCATGGCTAAGTCCTCGTTTTAGTAAGCTTCAGGGCCATTAAACAATAAATTTGATGAACCCTGACTGAATGGGAAACTGTTCCAGGTAATTCGCAGTTTCCAACTAACAGCGAAGTTCCTTTTCAGAAAATCTGGGAGAGTGATGTGCTGAAGGAATTCACAACTTTATTGGGCAGGAATTATTTTCTACCTGGTGGCAGGTCTTCAGCTGGAAAAGGACACAAAAAATATCCGTGCACCTGATTTCGGAATAGTTCGATATGGTCGTTGAAGATTGTTTTGATATCAGTAATTGCCAAATAGATATCAGATTTCCAGTTGAAGATTCAGGGTAAATATTTTTCGGATGTACCCGCGGCAGCCGGTCGGTATCTCCCGACTTTTAATCACAAAATAAGATGGTAAATAACACGATGAATCCAGTGTGATCGGTGTATATTGAGATGTTCAAGTTACAGATTGATCCTGCTGTAAAAAATGAGGTCAGCTGTTCGACCAATGGTATACTGCAACTGCTTGTCAGGGTTTCAGGCATGAAATTTCTGTAATGCTAAAATGATGCCTGTTTCTGTAAGGGTGTCCTGGCCCCGTTTTGTGAAAATCTTCTGTTTAAATTACTCGTGATAAAACTACATTGAAAAAACCTGATATTCCGGCAGATGAGCAACAACGACTTGAAACTCTGCATTCACTTAATATTCTGGATACGCCACCAGAAGAACGGTTTGACCGCCTTACCCGTCTGGCAATGCACCTGTTTAACGTACCTGTCGCGCAGGTCAGTCTGATTGACGAGGCGCGCCAATGGTTCAAGTCATGCCTGGGTATCAACCCGATCGAAGTACCAAGGGAGCTTACTTTTTGCGGGCATACAATCCTCTCTGAAGGCCCATTAGTAATTGAAGATGCAAGCAAAGACAAACGATTTTCAGATAATCCGCTTATTGCAATAGATCCCAAAGTAAGATTTTATGCGGGCCATCCACTCCAGATTAGTGGCAGTAAAATTGGCACCCTGTGCATACTCGATTATGTTGCCAGAAGGTTTAGTGATTCTGACCAGGTACTGTTAGAAGATCTTGCATATATGGCCCAGCAGGAGCTTACGGCTTTGCACCTGGCCACTATGGATGAACTGACAGATCTGACAAATAGAAGAGGTTTTTTTGATCTTGCCAATAAAGCACTGAAGTACTGCGCACAAAACAATATCTCCGCTACTCTAATTTATGTCGACCTGAATGATTTCAAATCTATCAATGATAAGTATGGGCATGCCGAAGGTGATAAATCACTAATAGCTTTTGCTAACTTTTTGAAAGATACCATGCGTAATACAGATATCCTTGCACGCATAGGTGGAGATGAGTTTGTTGCGCTGATGACTGGCATCGATGACAAAGAAACGGATGTCATTCTCAAACGACTGCAGAAAACCATATCGCAGCACAATCAGGAGGGTGGTCATGCTTATGATATTTTGTATAGCACTGGAGTATTGACATTTCAGCCTGAGGTGAACCAAACCATTGACGAACTACTAGCTGAAGCAGACTCGTTGATGTATAAGCAAAAACAACAACAACAACGCTAAAGAGAGAGGCCCGATCAGGAATCCTGTATCATCCTGGCAACCACGAGTCCAAAATAGCGGCAATCACTTTATTTGGAATCAGTCAGTTGGATCTTGCTTCGCCATGGCGATTTTTGTCATGAGAAAAATGTGGTTACCGTTAAGGTGAGACTTAAGGCGGGTTATCATACAGGTATAGTGAACCTGTACCTGATCTGAAATATAATAACCGTTTAAACGGGTAATCCAAATTAATATACTCTCTGAGATTTAACAGCATGCCATATAAAATCATCTATACCGAAACCGACGAAGCGCCAGCCTTAGCTACTTATTCCTTTTTGCCTGTTGTCCAGGCCTTCAGCCAGGCAGCCGGGGTGGATGTAGAAACGCGCGATATCTCTTTGTCAGGCCGTATCATCGCCAATTTTCCTGACAAACTGACCGATGAGCAGAAGATTGATGATGCATTGGCCGAACTGGGTGAACTGGCGAAGACGCCCGAAGCGAATATCATCAAGCTGCCGAACATAAGCGCGTCAGTTCCACAGTTAAATGCAGCGATTAATGAGCTGCAGGCACTCGGTTATGACATCCCGGATTTTCCTGAGGAACCTGCCAATGCCGATGAAGAGGCCATCTGGGCACGTTATGCAAAAGTACTGGGCAGTGCAGTGAACCCGGTGTTGCGCGAAGGTAATTCTGATCGCCGTGTGGCCGGTCCGGTGAAGGAATATGCAAAGAAGCATCCGCATTCGATGGGTGCCTGGAGCCGGGAATCGAAATCACACGTCGCTTCAATGGCTGACGGGGATTTTTACTCCAGTGAGCAGTCAGTCATTATCGATTCAGAAGGTGATGTGAAGATTGAGTTTACCAGCGGTGAAGGCGAGACTGCAGTTCTAAAAGAAAAGACGCCTGTATTAGCCGGTGAAGTAATAGACGCCAGTGTAATGAGCAGAGATAAATTACGCGCCTTCTACGAACAGGCGATGGCGGATGCTAAAGATGAAGGTGTTTTGCTCTCGCTGCATTTGAAAGCCACTATGATGAAAGTTTCTGACCCGATTATGTTTGGTCATGCCGTGAATGTTTACTACAAAGATGTGTTCGCTAAACATGGGGAAGTTTTTGATGAGATTGGTGTCGACACACGTAATGGTCTGGGTGATGTCTATGCCAAGATAGCCACGTTACCGGAAGATCAACGTCGTCAGATAGAAGCGGATATCCAGGCAGTCTATGCAACACGGCCTGAACTGGCGATGGTCAATTCTGATAAAGGCATTACTAACCTGCATATTCCCAGTGATGTGATCGTTGATGCTTCGATGCCGGCAGCTCTGCGTTCTTCCGGACAGATGTGGGGGCCGGATGGCAAGCTGCACGATACCAGGGCGATGATACCTGACCGGAACTATGCCGGTATCTACCAGGCAGTGTTTACATTCTGTAAACAGCACGGTGCCTTTGATGTGACCACCATGGGCAACGTCAGCAATGTCGGCCTGATGGCGCAAAAAGCAGAAGAGTATGGCTCGCATGACAAGACATTTGAGATGCCGGTAAGCGGCGTAGTACGCGTTTCTGATGCGGCAGGAAATACTTTGATGGAACATAAAGTCGGGCAAGGTGATATCTGGCGCATGTGCCAGACTAAAGATCTGCCAATCCGGGACTGGGTTAAGCTCGCGGTGAAACGCGCACGGGCGACCGGTCAGCCTGCCATATTCTGGCTTGATAAACACCGCGCACACGATGCGAACCTGATAAAGAAAGTAAATATCTATTTAAATGATCACAATACCAGCGGCCTGGAAATACACATAATGTCACCAGTGGATGCGATAAATTATACCCTGGAGCGTGTTAAGGCAGGGCAGGACACCATCTCGGTCACCGGTAATGTCCTGCGAGATTATCTGACGGATTTGTTTCCAATTTTGGAATTGGGAACCAGTGCAAAAATGCTGTCTATCGTTCCTCTGCTGGCCGGCGGTGGTTTGTTTGAAACCGGTGCAGGGGGGTCTGCTCCGAAGCACGTGCAGCAGTTGCTTGATGAAAACCATCTGCGTTGGGATTCTTTGGGAGAGTTCCTTGCACTGGCAGCGTCTCTGGAAGATCTGGCACAAAAATCCGGTAATGAAAAAGTTCGCGTACTGGCCACAGCGCTGGATAAGGCCAACAGTCTGTTTCTGAATAACAATAAGTCACCGTCGCGCAAGGCTGGTGAACTCGATACACGCGGCAGTCATTATTACCTGGCAATGTACTGGGCGCAGGCATTGGCGGAACAGAATGAAGATGCAGACTTAAAAGCACTGTTTTCTCCACTAGCGCTGCAGTTGATGGAGAATGAAAAAACGATCATTGATGAATTGAATTCAGTGCAGGGCGCAGCGACTGACCTGGGTGGGTATTATCGGCCTGACAGGGAGCAGGCAGCAAAGGTAATGCGACCCAGCGCAACTTTAAATGCTTTACTGGATAGTCTGGTTAAGTGAGCCACGGTGGGGAATGCTCCTTAACAGGTAAGTCCCCTTTATTATATTGGCTTACCGGGTCTCTGCATGGGTCGGGATAATAAATATACAGTAGTATTATCCTCTATGTACTATTGCGGTGAAGGTGTCGCTCCTGCAGCTTTTAAATGAGGTGATTTTATGACAACTACCATTGTTCACGGTACTTTAGCCACCCATTCAGAATGGTATTGGAACCCCTGGCATAAAGGGGGGGCATTCAGTGAAAGAAGGGATGGAGAAGAATAACGGTAGCCACGATGTTTGGCGCATTAATGGGATACCTGGTAAGTAAAGTTCCTGAATTAGAATCGCATTGGAAATTATGGTCTGGTTATCGAGGGTAGATATCTCAAATAGATGGACATTTTGAATGGCCAAGCGGTGACAGTGGAATCGACCGTGACGCAGGAGCTGGCCTGTTTGCTAGATACACGAACAAGATACGCGAGATAACTGATGAGCCGTTGCGAGTAATCGCTCATAGTCATGGGTGTAATGTTGTTAAAAATGCAAGCTCCCACATGAGCCTTTCAAATGATGTTTTTATAGAGAGTGCGGTATTTCTGGCCTGCCCGCATTTTTTTCATCAAGCATATAAACAAAAGGAAAAATTTAGTTTCAAGATGGAACGCGCAGGTAACCAGTTCACTTATCGATTAAATCCAGCCCGCTTCGGAAATATTTTGAATTTATATTCTGACAAAGATGCTGTACAGGCCGGCCTTGCAGAAAAAGTTGCAGGTCAGCCGGGCCCGCGCCTTATAGACTGGAATCCGCATGAATCGGGCCGCATAGATAAAGACCCTGATACGGTTGGCCTTTATACCAACCTGGAACTTGAAGTCAAAAATGAGCGCAGTGGCTTAAATGCTCATACAGTGATGCATGGCCAGGTAACAGGCAGGATTGCGGGAATATGGCTCAATGGTGACCCATCACTAAACAACATCATACATAGTTTTGGTGGTGGTCTACCGGTTTTATCCTGTGATGATAATGGTGAATAAGAGAACCGTTACAGTAACAGGCATCCGGGCAACAGAGTCATGTCCTGGAGCAGATGTTTTGCTTGAAATACTGGATAAATTCTTTAGCTGGAAGTGCCTGGCTATAGAGAAACCCCTGTATTTCATCGCATCCTAGCACCTCCAGGGTCTCCCGTTGTTCCTCAAACTCTACGCCTTCCGCGACAACATTCAGTCCAAGGTTATGTGCCAAACTGACTGTTGACTTTACAATGGCCAGATCTTTCTCAAGCAGCAGGATGTTCTTGATAAAAACACGATCAATTTTTAACTTATCTACCGGGAAATGCTTCAAATAATTAAGAGATGAATAGCCAGTACCAAAGTCGTCTATACTAATTTTTATACCAACTTTTTTTAATGATCTTAATACAGAAACTGTTTTCTCCAGATTATGCATAGTTGTTGTTTCTGTGATCTCAACTTCCAGGAGTTGTGGATCCAGGTTTGCTTCATGCAGCGCTGCTTTCACATGATCAATAAGATTGCCATGATGAAAGTGTCGAGCAGATATATTAACCGATATCGGTAATAGCCATTCACTGGCTTGCTTACATGCAACTTTCAATGCCCATTCACCAATAATAGTGGTCAGACCGATATCCTCTGCAACAGCTATAAATTTTGCAGGTTCAATGGCAGAACCATCCTCATCAATCCAGCGAATCAGTGCTTCACCACCGATGATAGTCTGTGTTTTGGAATCAAATTTTGGTTGATAATAGAGTTCAAATTCATTCTGTTCGACGGCCCGATGCAATTTGGTCTCTATCTCCAGTCGATAGTTTGCAGCGGCATGCAACTCTTCAGAATAAAACTGGAAATTTCCTCGTCCCATATCTTTGGCATGGTACATGGCAGAATCTGCATTTCGCAGCAAGGTATTCATGTTTACCGCATCGGCAGGGTAAATGGATATCCCAATGCTGGTAGTTATCCTTATCTCATGATCATCCAGAATAATAGGCCTGGTGATCAAGTGAATAATTTTTTCCGCTACTGCTGAAGCGGAGGTTACAGCCTCTTCAGAATCTTCCAGACCACGTAACATAACAACAAATTCATCACCACCAAGTCTGGCAACAATATCCTCCTCTCTGAGATCTTTACGAAAACGACTGGAAATCTCTTTTAGTACGGCATCACCGAATTCATGGCCAAGTGAATCATTGATGTTTTTGAACCGATCAAGATCAAGAAAAAGTATGGCTATACATTCATCAAATCGCGAGGCATGACTTATTTCCTGCTCCAGTCTTTCTTCCAGGGATGCCCTGTTTGGTAAAGTCGTTAATAAGTCGTAGCGTGCCTGGTTATATAATTTTTCTTCCCATGCAGCATTTGCCAGGGCGACCGCAATACGGTTGCTGAATTCCACTCCATTATCAATGTCATCCTGAGAAGGTTTAGTCTTATAGCTGAGGATAAAAAGTCCAAATAAGGCATCAACGTTTACCATAGGTAATAACAGGTAGTAGTTGTAATCAAAATCATATAGATGACGAAGCTGGAGGCGAAGTTTATCATGGGAATCAGCCACCAAAATAGATTTACCCTGCAAGGCTAAATCAATCATCTCTTTATCGAAAGTAAAGTATCTGGAGGCCTCATCCTTGTTATAGGTATTGTCTCCGCCTGCCAGACGAAAAATACCACTATGGGTATTGTCCCGCAAAGCCAGTTCATGCTGATCACATGATATCAATCGCCTGATCCCATCGATGGAGATCTCAACGATATCTTCTACACTGGGCCTGGACAGAATTAGCTGATCAACATGGGCCTGGGTCTTCAATCTGTTTATCTGATTGCCAATTTGCCTGGACATGCTATTAAAAGCATCAGCAACTTCCCTGTACTCATCATGGCTATCGACTTTTACTATCGTGTTAAATTTATTTTCTGATAGTTGCCTTATACCCTTCATCAATACTTCCAATGGAATGGCATTTCTTCTGATCATATGAATACTGAACAGGGCAACAACCAGAATGGCCAAAAAGATAACAATGATGTAAATTCCAGAAAATTGCTTTAGCTGTGAAAATGCTGCCTGCTGGTTTTCATAAAGCAGTATATGCCACTTACTCGTAAAGTAATTGGGCTGCATGAAGAGTTCCCATCTGCCCATTAACATGTCTTTTATGTGTACATTCGTTTTTTCAGAGTTCGTCGGTAACCCATCTGTGTTCTGAAGTAATTTACCACTGGGATGCACAATGCTGTTTGAGCAATGAATATAATTGAATGAAGCGTCCAGAACGCAGGCAGAAACATTTTCTTTAAATCTGTCGGGGTCACCCCAAAGATATACCGGGTTGATGTGTGCTGACAAAATACGCGTGTCATTCTCGTTTATATTTACGATTCGTGACATAAACAGCTCTGGGGGGGCAGATTGCTGATTGGCGGAAGTAAGAACCGACAGACCCTTTTTCATATGCTTCTTTTCACTATCAGTAAATACCAGCGCACCCGAATCCTCATCCTGTAGTTTTAACTGATTCCCTTCCTCTTGCTGTATGTGCCAGTCAACCAGATGCCGAGAATTACGGACACTATCAACAAGGTCTGTGGTCTGGGTCTCCATTAATGAGACCTTGATCAACAACTCCTCTTCAATGACCTGAAGCCGATCATAAATAGAAAGACCATAGAACTTGGCATCTTGTTTCAGTCGGTCAAGTATTTGCTCGGTGGATGTAGACCTTACATGGTGTAAGGACAGCACAGCCAGAATCAGTACGGGTATGAGTGAAGATATAATGAAAAGTAAAAAAAATCTGCGCGCCACCTTACTGCGAAATAAAATCTCAGAGCTTTTCATATTGAATTCACCAGTGATAATTCAATAATCTTTTGCCAGGCCGTAATAGCCACCATTGTTGGCACGGATAATATCATCATGGCTTGACTTGGCCGTAAGCGGTGACACACTTTTACCATCCTTACCCATGCTGTAAAGATCAAAATCACTATTTATTGGTACCAGGCTATGATCCTTGCGCACTTTCCCTTTTCCTTTGGTCGTCTGAATATTCAGATACTTATAGGGGTTTCCCCAGGGGTCTATTGGTACACCGCCAATTTCAGCAACTGTATCAGGAAAGTTTCCATTTGCGACGTAAAAAATATTAAGCTTTACCTCGATACTATTGATATCCGCCTTTGCCTGGGCAATATCGATCTTTTCACGATATCCATCATACTGCTGAATTGCGAGTGTTGCCAAAATACCAAAAACCGCCAGCACCATCATTATTTCAAGCAGCGTAAACCCATCAGAATGCATAGAATAGGTTACTTTTTGAATAGATTTACTTTGCATTCTAGTCATTCTTTTTGGCCTGTTTCCCGCCTTCTACAGCTGCGTAACTAATGAATACTTACAAATGACACCGAAAAAAATTTCGCCACATTAGGCAGGGAAAAACTGATTCAAACAGAGTAAAGTAAAAAATTTTTTATAATTGTTATTAGAATGGATATATACATCCCACAAAATAAGTATAGGATAAAAACATATACTTATCCTATATTTATACATATTTAATATAGAAAGTATAATCGGTGGCAGCTATAGGGATTAGGTAGCGATAAAGCCCATTTCAGATAAAATCCAACTCTAAAATTCTGCTGTGTTATAAAATGACTATGATGATGGTTCAAGTATGTCATTCCGTCAGGTTGTGCATGTCTGTCGATTACCGGTACACCATATGACAGAATTTGCCCTGATACCATGGAGAATATGTCTATTTGAGGAGAAAAATATGGGTAGTTCCCTGTTCGATCAGCTGAATAAAACCGGGCTGGTGGATAAAAATAAGGCGAAACAGACTAAAAAGGACAAGCACCGGCAGGCCATACAGCAGAAAGGCAGGCAGGCGAAGCCATTGGTTGAAAGCAAGTTGCGGGCGCAGCAGGTTCAGGCAGAGAAGGCGCAGCGAGATCGTGAACTTAATCTGCAACGCAAACAGGCAGCAGAGAAGAAAGCCATTGCCGCTCAGGTAAAGCAGCTGATCGAGATGAACTGTATAGTGGCAGATGAGTCAGAGAATGATGCAGCGATTGCCTTTAATTTTGTTGATGGAAAAAATGTGCAGCGGCTTTATGTGACAGAAAAGATACAGGAGCAGCTGATACGGGGGCGTCTGGCAGTCGTCAAACTCGAAGATGGCTATAATCTGGTGCCTGCAGGCGTGGCCGAAAAAATTATTTTACGTGACCCCTCATGTGTGATTCATTGTGCTGTTGCAGGGACTGTGGATGTTGATACGGAAGACCCGTATGCCGATTATCAGGTGCCTGATGACCTGATGTGGTAGCAGGGAATAGATAGCACGACATGGTGTATTCGTGTAAGATACGCATAAGAATGCGATTTTCGCACAGTGCCTCATTGGTAGTAAGATTCCTGAAGTAGTTTGGCTTTATCTCCTGTTTCGCCCTGTCTGATTCACATTTCTCCTTTTATAATTTCTCAGCAGGATACAATATTGAAAAAAATCTTTGTCGGTGGTTTACCACAGGATGCGAATGACGCAAGCGTTACCGAACTTTTCTCGGAATTCGGCACGGTTCGTTCGATCAAGCTGGTGACAGACGTATTTTCCGGCCGTTGTCGTGGTTTTGGATTCATTGAAATGGAAGGGCACGAAGCACGTGCTGCGATTGAGGCTCTTGATGGCCGGATGTACAATAACGCTCCGCTTAAAGTCCGTTTTGAAGATACTACTCGCAGCAAAGGCAAGGGGCGCGGGCGTCGCCGCTAGATATTCTTAAGCAATACCCGACGCCGAAAAACTACGACTTCTATCAGTCGTTAAACTTTCCTACGCAGAATCCAGTTACCCATTAGTAAGCATAACAAGGCCCAGACTGCTCCGGCAAGCCAGCCGCCGATGATGTCGGTTGGCCAATGGACACCCAGGTACAGCCTGCTGATACCCACCAGTACTGTTAGTAAAACTGACCAGCAGAGGATGTAGATTTTTATCCGGTTGTTATTGGTGGAAAGGGACAATAGGGCACCAAGGGTTAGAAAAACCACGGCAGACATCATCGCATGACCGCTCGGGAAGCTGCTCAATGCAGCATCTGTTGCATGGGGCACTATGTCAGGGCGCGGACGCGCGAAGAAACCTTTTAGAAGCCCATTCAGTAATGAGCCTGCTGGAATTGACAGGGCCACAAATATAGCCAGTTTATGCCGTTGGTTTAACCATAAATAACCGCAGGCGGCGACCGTCAGCAAGCCCAGAATTAGCAGCCCGCCGAGTGCGGTAATATCGCGCATTACCACTTCAAGCCAGACAGGACCAATCGGATCCGACAAATCGGCCGGGTTACGAAACCAGAGCAAAACGCGTTGATCGAACCCCAGGGTTTCACCTTCAATGACTTCCTCGGTCAGCTTAAAAAAACCTAGAAGTCCCAGTGATGCCAGGATAATGGCAACCTCAGTTGAATATTCGAGCAGGCTTTTCTTTGCCAGGGTATCTTTTAGTATTTTCATATTTTCAACTGCTGTTCCGTAAACTCGTTATAGTTAGAAAACCTGGTTAGCATGAATCAATAAGGCACTAACTGTCCATCAAAGGCCACAAATGCTCCCGGCTCATACTTATCAATGTTTTCAATAATACTTGCCATGCCAGCAACGGATTCGGAAACATCGACCAGACCGGTATATCCCACCATGTCGGTGCGGACCCAGCCGGGGTGCAATGTGATGACACTGATACCCTCGGCAAGAAGGTCCATTGCCATAGATTTTGAAATAATGACCAGTGCTGCCTTGGCCGCGCGATAGGCATAGGTACCGCCACTGGTATTATCCCCCGAGGAACCCATTTTTGAGCTGATATTGGCTATTATTCCACCCGGCCTGCTAAGTTTTTTCTGCAGGATCTGAACTACCCTTAGCGGCGCGATACAATTTACATCATAGACCTCATGCATCGCTTCAGGTGTTATTTTCTGTAGTGACTGACCATCCTTTTTCGGGCCGTAGATACCGGCATTATTGATAATCAAATCAATGTGATTTGGTAATGACTGCAGTAATGAATCCGATGCCGGGCGGGTAACATCCCATTGCAGCAGATTCAGGTCATTACATTGATCGCTCAGCGTGGTTAGTTTATCCGATTCGGTTCGGTAGCAGGCATAAACTGTATGCCCGTTCTTTAGATAATATTCGGTGAAGCCAAGTCCGATGCCGCGGCCGGCACCTGTTATTAGAATATTCATGGTTTCTCCTGTGGAGTGAGCGTAAAAAAAAGACTAAGGATCAAGGATTCGTGATTTAAGATCAAGGCAAAAAATAATAAAAAAAATAGATCTCGCGTACTTTATCTTTTATCTTTTATCTTTCATCTTTCATCCCAGCCCTGCCAATGAAGCGTGAAAAAAGATAAACTTACAAACTCTTGCTATAGAAGAAAAATAATCCACAAAAAAAATGTCCAGCAAACAACCGCAACAGACACTTGCCGCCATCGACCTGGGTTCCAATAGCTTTCACATGATTGTAGCGAATATGGTTGATGGCAATATCGTTGTCGTTGACCGGATTCGTGATTCCGTACGACTGGCCGCAGGGCTGGATAAGCATAGGAACATCAGCCCTGAGGCGAGTGACAGGGCATTAGTATGCCTGCGTCGCTTTGGTGAGAGGATTCAGGGTCTGCCGGATGAGGCCGTGAGTGCAGTTGGTACCAATACTTTGCGTAAGGCAAAGAACTCAAATGATTTTCTTATTGCAGCGCATGATGCTCTGGGCTATGACATTGAAACCATTACCGGTCTGGAAGAAGCGCGACTGATCTATCTGGGCGTGGCCCACAGCATGGCGGGTGCAGAAGGGCGGCGACTGGTGGTTGATATTGGCGGCGGCAGCACCGAACTGATAGTTGGTGAAAAATTTGACACACTATACCGAGAAAGCCTGTATATGGGGTGTGTCAGCATGTCAAAAAAATGGTTCGCCAATGGCAAGTTGACGGCACAGGCATTCAGAAGTGCTCATATTCAGGCAATGCTGGAACTGCGATCAGTACAGGACTTTTACTCAAGCCTGGACTGGCAAACGGCCATCGGCGCATCGGGCTCTATCAAGTCCATTGGCAAGGTATCTGAACAGATGGGTTGGTCTGATGCCGGCATTACTGCCGATTCTTTAGCAAAGATACGACAGGCGATGCTTGATGCGGGTGATATTAAAAACTTAAAAATGAAAGGGCTCAGCGTGGAACGGAAACCGGTGTTTGCGGGGGGCGTTATCGTTCTTAGTGCTGTTTTTGAGGCCTTAAATATAAATCGAATGCTGGTTTCAGATGGTTCCCTGCGAGAGGGCCTTTTGTATGACCAGATTGATCGAATACGACACGATGATGTCCGCGACAACTCCATCCGTTCTTTCAGCGAACGCTTTGCAGTGGACAGGGAACATGTCAAACGTGTCACGAAAACAGCCTCATCTATATACAGAGAGATAGCTGTAGGCTGGAAGCTAGAGAACCCTGAGCTCGATAGCCTGCTTGGCTGGGCCTCTGAAGTGCATGAGGCAGGCCTGGCTATTTCTCATAGTCAGTACCATAAGCATGGTGCTTATCTGGTTGAGTATACCGACCTGGCAGGTTTTACGCGTGAGCAACAGCGTTCCCTGGCAGTACTGGTGAGATCGCACCGGAGAAAATTTTCTAATAAATTATTCGATAATTTTCCCCGTAAGGCAGGGAAAAAGCTAAAAAAAATTGCCATTATTTTTCGTCTGGCGGTTTTGCTGCATAGAAGCAGGCGCGATCGCTCTTTTAGCAATCTGAAACTCAAAGTCGGGAAAGATAGTTTAAAACTAATTTTCCCTGAAGGCTGGCTCGAAGAGCACCCGCTAAATATGGCGGATCTGGTGGCGGAAAGTATATATCTGGAGGCAGCAGGCTTTAAATTACGTTTTGAATAGACTGTTCCAGATTCCAGGTTCAAAGAACCCAAAGACTTTAGACCTTCGCCAGCTGCCGGTCATGAGTAGCTGCAAGCATTAGCTGCGCTGTAATGGCACCGATCAGGGCCATGAACATATCCCACTGTGTGTCCCAAATGTCGCCCTGGGTGGAAAGAAAGGCATCGGCTGCTCCTCCGTATAAGAGAGCCGCCCACCATTCAATCAGCTCATAGAAAGCACTGAACCCCAGGCAGATGAACAGTACTATGACGAACAGCAGCTTACCGGCCTGCAGGCATGTTTTCCTGATTAATATCTCTCGCGCAAGAATTGCCGGAACAAAACCCTGAGCAAAATGTCCGAGGCGATCATAGTGGTTCCGATCCAGGTCCAGGACTTCCTGAAACCAGAAACCGGCTGGGACTTCGGCATAGGTATAGTGGCCACCAACCATCAGGACTATCCCGTGAAAAAATATCAGAAGATATAATAAGCGGGTGAGCGGGAAGCTTTGCCAGGTATAGGTCAATATGGGTAGTACGATCAGTACTGGCAGTACTTCCATAAACCAGGTCAGGCGGTCTTTGGGGCCGATATTTGACCAGAGCAGAACAATCAAGGTGACTGCAAGTAATATAGCCAGGAAACGGGTGCTGCTATCAGCCTCTTTTGCCATTGACCTGACTTTTGAAAGGGGGCTAATTGGCTTAGTCCCGGAAATTGTTGAACTGCAAGGGTATTTCCAGATTCTCTTCTTTTAACATGGCCATTACTGTCTGCAGATCATCGCGTTTCTTGCCAGTAATGCGGACTTTCTCACCCTGTATGGCGGCCTGTACCTTCATCTTTTTATCCTTCACCAGTTTTACGATCTTTTTTGCTATCGGCTGGTCGATGCCTTCCTTCAGGGTAATGCTCTGTTTGGCCCGCTGTCCCCGTAGTTCTGCTTCACCAATATCAAGACAGGCGATATCAATACCGCGTTTGACAAGTTTATTGTTAAGAATATCAATCATCTGCTGTAGCTGAAAATCATTATCAGATTCCAGCGTAACGGTTTGATCCTCCAGCGTAAAAGTTGCATTGCTGCCACGAAAATCGAAGCGGGTGTCTATTTCACGGTTGGCCTGATCGACAGCGTTTGTCGCTTCGTGTGAATCATATTCAGAAACAATATCGAAAGAGGGCATTTTTTCTCCACTAGTGTTGTTCTTTAGTCTCTGCTAATCATAGCAACAGTATAAAACGTTGTCTCTAGCGTATAAGAAGGATCTATATTAAGAAGCGAATAACTTCTGCTATCTTATGCTTCGTTTACCCTTTCCATCGATAATCTGCTGTCGTATAGTACTGCCTCCCGATCTCCCGGATGAGACCACAATAATAAGCAGGAATATGACACGGATTAGCCCTTTTTTTCGACTTGCCCCACGGTTTTTTTCTCTCCGTTTATCTATACACATCAGTAGCTTAGCATTTATTTTTGTTTGTGTATCGCTGTTTGCACCGCAGCAGGCAGTGGCACACCATCTGTTAGGCAGCCATGATCTGCAATGCGATAAAATATTCCCCTGTCCGGATGAGTTGAAACCCCGAGTCTCTTTTTGGGTCGATGTATTTACGAAGTACGGCAGTGACGCCATTGTGCTGCATGATTCGCAAGTTCCTGACCGTGTTTTTAAAGTAATCAATACCGAGGCCCGCTGCTCGCGCCGGCGTGAACCACGCATAATAAAGAATGCAAAAAGTAAGTTGAGAAAACAGCTTTTGCAAATTGCGGATAAGCGCGCAAAAGGTATAACAACATTCAGTGGTGAGGAAAACCACCTTGCTGAGTTGTTCAAAAATGAGAAATCATCGGCAATTCGTCAGGCCGCCAAACGTATACGATGCCAGGGCGGGGTGGCCGACCAGTTTCAAGCTGCTCTCGGCCGGCATGATAAATATGGTGATATGGTTGTAAAAACCCTGAAACAGGCCGGCCTGCCAACTGATATCCAGTATCTGCCTTTTGTTGAGTCCTCCTATCGACCAACAGCCTATTCCCGGGTAGGGGCGGCGGGTATGTGGCAAATAATGCCGCGCACGGCACGTACTTTAGGATTGAAGATTTCTTCCACTGTTGATGAGCGACTTGACCCGGTCCTTGCCTCTGGCGCGGCGGCGCGATATTTTCTCGATAGCCGAAAAAAACTGGGTGACAAGTCGCGGACTATAAAGTCTTCGAAGAAGCACAGCTTGTATCCCTATGTCATCACTTCCTACAATTATGGTGCTGCAGGCATGCTTCGGGCAATGGATAAGGTTGGCACGGATTACATGGACGTGCTGAATAAATATAAAGCCCGAGGATTTCAGATTGCGGTGAAAAATTTTTATTCCAGCTTTCTTGCTGCGCGGCATGTGGCTCAGAACGCAGATAAATATTTTCCCGATCACACTGTAGGGCAGCCGTTAGCAATGGATGTGGTAACGATAAAAACTCCAGTCTCAATAGAGCGGCTGGCAACTGTTTTTTCAGTTTCAGAGGATACTCTTAAAAAAGATAATACCTCTTTGATGCGCCTGGTGTGGTCCGGCCGGCGGTTTGTGCCTAAGGGCTACAAGCTCAAGTTGCCGAAAACCACAGGAGGACGCAGCGAACAGGTAGCAAAGTTGAATAGTATGCAGGCGGAGGAACCAAAATATGTAGAGTACTCCTACCGGGTACAGCGGGGGGATACGGCCTGTGGCATCGCGAGCAAGGAGGCGGTTTCCTGTCGTGAACTTATTCAGTTGAATAACCTGGGCCGTCGTGCGTTGATACGTACGGGACAGATAATAACTATTCCCGGCACGCCGACAAAAGTGGCTAAAAAGAAGGTCAGCAAGCCGGCAAAAAAGGCTGAGAAGAAGCCGGTAAAAGTTGTACTTGCTAAAAAAGAGACCAGCGCAGAGCCAGACATAAAAAAAGACAAAAAGCAGCTGGCTGCGGTTGCCGTCAGTCCCAATCCGCGTAAACCGGAACCTGTGATCAGGTCAATCCCTGATATTCCTGAATCAATTTTTGGTGTAGGCGATGACCTGCTAATCCAGCTGTCGGAGAAAGACAGTAAAACCCGCTATTCGGTTGTCGTTGAACCGGATGAGTCGCTGGGTCATTTTGCCAACTGGTTGGGCATACGATCTGCCAGCCGCATCCGAAAGATGAATAATATAAAAAGTTCACGCAAGGTACGCATAGGCAAGGTGGTTTATTTGCCGGTTAAAAATGATGCACAGCGAGAAAAGTTTGACCAGCTGCGTCTGGATTATCACCGTGAATTGCAGGATGAATTTAGATCACGCTTTAAGATAGCGGGTGTTGAAACGTACAAGATCCACTACGGCGACAGCGCGTGGAGCATTTCTATCAAGCAGGGCGTTCCGCTGTGGCTGCTGAAGCGCTACAACCCAAAGTTATTTACTACACAGTCACAGCCGGATGATGAGATAAACCTGCCGGTTATAGAGACTTTGTGAGTCGAAGGTCATAAGTCAATGCCTCGCAATTACACCATTCGGGTTTTAGCTGTAGACATCAGCATCAGACATCAGACATCAGACTGAAGTTTAACTAAGTCTTCTGCAATGAATTCATCGAGTACGCGGAAAACATCTTTTGCAATGACATCTCCGGCATCGGGGTAGCTCTCTTCAAGCAAATCGATTATATCCCTGACCGTAAATTCCCCGTTACACAAAGACCATACCAGAGAACTGGAGTCATTGAGTTTGATTAATGTTTTGCCTTCGCCGTCTTCCAGGTACAGACAGCAGGGCAGACGCCTGATTTTATGGGTTTCATCACGTAAGGGCAGGCTGTCGTCGGGTAGTTGTGGATGGGCATCGAGGTTCATATTCAAATCTGGACCGTAGAATAAATGGGTTAAGAAAATATTCTTATACTAGACGCAGCGCAAGAGGGGTCAGGGGATGTTTCTGGTCAACAGAAAAACCCGCTCATCCAGCCGGCTAAGGCCTTTTGCCTGAAAGCGCGGTTCATTGGCCAGGCAGTCTTCAGCAAAGATGGGTTCGATGATGAACTGCCGGCCGAACAGCCGTCTAACCTCCGATTCACTGACTGAAAATGGCGGGCCATCCATTTCCTGTTGTGGATAGTCGAGTGTGATTAACAGCGAGCGTGCTGTGTCGGGCATCAGCGTCGTCAAGTGTACGACATAGTCGGGACGCATTTCCTGTGGCAGGGCAATTAAGGATGCACGGTCATACACTGCATCAACATGCGGCAGGTCGACGGGTTGTATATCAAAGAAGTCTGCGCAGAGGACGTTTAGGCCATGATGACCCGGCCGTAGTCATTCTTATATTTGCCAAGCAGGCGCTTGATGTGGCGGGTGCCCGTGTCCAGGTTGGTCGCGGGATCGAAGAGCTTCTCCCGTT
>JBLYYR010000272.1:0-3966 GCA_048550195.1 Arenicellales bacterium | reverse complement strand
ATTTGATTGTTGTATTTTTGGTTAGGTGTTAAATAATTCCGTGTTTTCCATTGTCGATTGTTCAGATTTTCAACGGCACTTTTAACCTGTTACCAGGAGTCCTTTCTAATATCGGTTCGCTTGGGGAAAAACTGTCTAAGTAAGCATTGGTGTTTTCATTTCTACCCCGCTCCCATGATGAGTAAGAATGTGCAAAATAGGTCTGTGAATTAAGCGCTTTGGCTATTTATTTATGCCGAAAAAATATGGATCCATTGTTAAAAGTCAGGTTTAGAACTCTGTCTTTAAATGGCCGAAGCATTCGGATAATGGCGTTACAAACCACCTTTTATGATCGTCTAAATACTCTCGAAGTACAGATGTATAACGATGCTCTATCGACAACGGTGATCAGTACGCATTTACGATCCTTACCAATAATCGTGTCATACTCCCAAACACCCCGCTGATCCTTCTCTTCAACGATTTCAGGCCTCTCTGTGATGCAGTCTCAATTGGGCATTATTTTTGATGCGCGAGCCCCTGATCCATAACGTTTCCGGCAAGCCTTCGCGCCTAGGAGTAAAAAGGGTGTGAGTTTTTGATGGAGGGTTTTGTGAGTGTAAGTGTCATGATAGATCGTTTCACGGCTGATGGATATTTGATGATGTATTTTTTAAATACCAACTCATTTGTTCTGGGTTCAAATAATGACGAATGAGCTGCTCAATTAACTGCTCCTTTTCGATATTAAGTTTTCTGTATTTCTGTTGATTGGCGCGCTGCTTACGCTGCTTCACAAGTAAGGATGCCCAGTAACAAGCATACATCTGAGATTGGTGGGGTGTATTGCGTTTAATTTCGCGGCTTATAGCTGCTGGATGCCGTTCAAGAGTATCGGCAATATGTTTTGAGTTTTGTCATCACGCAGGACTTGCCAAATATAAAACCTATCTTCCTGGTTCAAGTGTTAGTATTGTTTCATCGTGCAGTTCATGGGGGTAATGTGAATGTTTCCCAACATCATCGTACCTAATTCAGGTGACTTTAGGAATTGCACTTATTGTATGAATCCGCCTGGATAATTAAAAAATATCTACAATAAACTTCATGTGTGAATAGTTACTTGCGAGTTTAAAATAATCATGTTATGTATGAAGTTGTATTTTTATTCTGTATAACGAATTAATGCAGAAAAAATTTTAACTTCGTAGAAAATCAGATTGTTTGCCATATATTCTTTTTCACTTCCCACCCCCTGTAGGGTTTATACTTCGTTTAAGTAAACCGGACATCTATCCTGACACAGGGGGATGTAAAGCAGTAGCAATATTTAGTAGTTAAAAGATGTATCAAAGTTAAACTGGTAGGAGCGAGCAAATTTTCTGCTCAAATTATAATAATTGAATATGGAGAAGTTCAAATGAAAAAAATAACAGTGTTGTTTGTGGTTGCATTTTTTGGCCTTGTTTTGAACGGTGTAGCTACAGCAGGTAAAGTTAGCGATTCAAAAACGCAGATGCTTACAAAGCCCAGGGTAATCCAGGCTGGGCCATTATCTGCAACGTGCGAAAGTGATAATGGTAGTATATGTGTTTGTAAGGGAGGATGTACTGCTAGCGCGACTGATTGTAAATGCGACCACCAAGCAGTAGTTTCAGATAAGTCACAAGATCTAAAAGTTAATAAAACCTCGAAGTCTAAATTTAGCGCACCTGGTCCACTACAAGCTAAGTGCACAAGCGATGATAAGGGCTCGACATGTGATTGCCCCGGTGGCAGCTGCAAAGCAGGTGGTAATTATTGTGAATGTGTATCCAGTGTTGCAAAAGAACCTATGCAAATGAAGTGAAGTATAAAGGGGGTGGAGGGATAAAAAATTATGGCCACTGGTCAATATTTCAATATTTAATCCCTACAGTCCCTTCAATCTAACCTCCTTATTCCATATTTTAGAGGGTAGTATACTTAATTGGTTTACTGGTCAGAATTCTGGCTTAGAAGGCCTTTTTTAGTACCAAAACGGGAAGCGTAAGCACAAGTCATCACCTTGACCTGGTACAGATTCGCATCATGGTGGATAGTTCGTCCATTACCCATTTTAAAATCAATTAATTTTCCTGATTTTCACACTAAATACCCTTGTTATGCAGCCGATATATGTGGTTCTCATTGCATAAATATGACACCTTACAATTATCTGAAATGAGTAAAAATAGCCACCCGATAGATATCATCCTGCACAAGGGCAGCCGTACGCTGGAGGTGTGCTTTGATACGGGCGAATGTTTCGATTTGCCCTGGCAGTATCTAAGAGTCTTTTCTCCCTCAAAGGAAGTTCGAGGCAGGCACGGTAAAGGTAGAATTCTTGTCACGGGAAAAGCAGATGTAAGCATAACGGAGATGAAGCCAGTTGGTAATTATGCGATTAAAATATTCTTTGATGATGGACACAATTCAGGACTGTATGATTGGGATTTTCTGTATGAACTTGGCACACACCAGGCCGCGTATTGGAAAACATATCAGGACCAGCTCGCATCGGTCTCAGATGATTAGTACGGGGTCCTTATCAGGTATAGAGAGCATCACAACAATAAAGGTTGCACAACACAGCATACGCAACAAGCGGTTCGTATACTGCTGAGCGGCTATAAATATAGTGGGTATTTAATGACAGCTAAACGAGGATAGCAATGAATGAGGAAACACGGATAAAACTGGAAGCTGCAGCATTTCGCGGGCTGATCGAGCATCTGCAACGACGTACCGATGTGCAGAATATCGACATTATGAACCTTGCCGGTTTCTGTCGTAACTGTCTCTCCAAGTGGTATCTGAAAGCAGCTGAAGAGGAGGGCGTGGAAATGGATTATGAGGCTGCCTGCGAGGCTGTTTATGGCATGCCCTACAATGAATGGAAATCAATATACCAGACCAGTGCCAGCGCTGAACAGCTCGACGAGTTCGAACAAACCAAACCCCTGCATGCTCATATAAGTGGTCACAATAAATAGTCGCCGTTAACGACTAGATTCTGCCTGCCCCAGGGAGGCAAAGTTGCCCACTGCAATGGCCCAGTCCGAAGTTGTGCGCAGCTGGATCTTATAGATGCCGGGCACCAGATTGCCTATGTCTTTCTCATCATAGTCCGCCCTGGTGTCCACCGCTATTACCTTTTGGCTGCCAGGCATGCCGCGGAGATCGACTGTTACCGAGTCCGTGTCTTCAGCAAAGAACACGAAATGTTTCCTGTCAGCGTCGACCAGACAATAGGCTCCAGCACCCTCCACACGGCTGTTGTCCGGCGACATAGTCAATTTCAGGCGTCCGTTTCTCCAGAATTCCCGGTGTGTTCGGAATGCCTGTTTGAGGGATTCGGGATGATGCCCACATGGGCCTTCTGGACGGAAAGGGCCGAACACGTTGAACCGTGTCGAGAAGTGGCCAAAGAAGCCGCCCATTCCTCCGGCCATTGCTTCCCACCAGATCAATCGACGGCTGCTGGTTTCGTTTAGCCTGTCCGGGTCATCCACTCTCCCCGGCCAGCATTGCCACCGGTTATATGTATGCCGTTCCTCATATATGGAAGGCTTATCCTTGTGAGCCTTTAGGTCCTGCGTGATCTCCTGGTAATCGGTCGGGCCCCTGTCGGTTGTCTCCAGTTCATAGGAGTAGCCCCCAAACCCCGCGTATGAGTGGGCACCAAAGCTGTCGTTATTCCATCCGCGTGACATCAGGATGTGTGGCCAGCCCATTGTTCGGTCTATCTCATCGGCCCACCAGGCCGCATCTATTTCAGCGTTAGGCATTTCAATGGTGTCGAAGCCAAAGCTCATGGTCCATCCTGGCAGCGGGCCCAGTCGAGCAGCGATGTAGCGTATGAGTCGCTGATGTCTCATTCCCCGGATTCCTCCGCCGAGTCGGTTAGGTGTCTGCCTCAGATAGTTATCACCCCAGGCCCAGATGTGAGTGCGTCCACCCCGT